>JBGPMX010000709.1:0-3087 GCA_041487215.1 Planctomycetia bacterium
CACCATGACGTTCACCGCGACCGCCGAGGTCGTGCTGTACTTCAAGGCCCGCCCGGTGCTGGTGGACTGCGGCGACGAGACGGGTAACATCGACCCGGCCGCGATCGATCGGGCGATCACGCCGCGCACGCGCGCGATCATTCCGGTCCACCTCGCCGGGCACCCGTGCGCGATGGACGAGATTCTGGAGATCGCCCGGCGCCGCGGGCTCCGGGTCATCGAGGACGCCGCACACGCGCTGCCCGCGTCGTACCGCGGTCGCCGGGTGGGCACCATCGGCGACCTCACGTGCTTCTCCTTCTACGCCACCAAGACGATCACCACCGGCGAGGGGGGGATGATCACCACGAACAACGTCGAGTATCCCGACCGCATGCGCATCATGAGCTTGCACGGTATCAGCAAGGATGCCTGGAACCGCTATGCCGCCGAGGGGTCCTGGTTTTACGAGGTGATCCGGCCCGGCTACAAGTACAACCTGACCGACCTGGCCGCCGCGCTGGGAATCGTGCAGCTGCGCCGCTCGACCGAGTTCTGGGAGAAGCGCTGCCGCCTGGCGGCCCTGTACCAGGACGGCCTGGGAGACGCTCCCGGAATAGACCTGCCCACGGCGGCTGCCGACGTGCAGCACGCCTGGCATCTCTACATCATCCGCCTGGACCCCGAACGGCTGCGCATCGGACGGAACGAGTTTATCCAGCTTCTGAAGGACGAGGGGATCGGCACCAGCGTGCACTTTATCCCGCTGCATCTGCACCCGTTCTACCGCGATACGCTGGGGTATCGCCGCGAGGACTTTCCCGTCGCCGGGCGGCTCTTCGAACGAATCATCTCCCTGCCGATCTACCCGAAGATGTCGCCGCGGGACGTGGCGCGGGTGTGCAATGCCGTACGTGCGATTGCCGAGCGGCACCGCAGGTGACCAAGCGCATCTTCGACATCGTGGTTGCGGCGCTCGCGCTGGTGTTGCTCGCCCCGCTGCTGCTCCTGGCGGCGTTGCTGGTCCGCATCAGCTCGCGCGGCCCGGTGCTGTTCCGCCAGGAGCGGATCGGTCGCGGCTTCCGCCCGTTCACGATCTACAAGTTCCGCACCATGGTCGCGGACGCGCCGGTGCACGGCGGACCAATTACGATCGCCGGAGATCGCCGCGTCACGCCGATCGGTCGCCTGCTGCGCAAGACAAAAGTCGACGAGCTGCCGCAGCTCCTCAACGTATTGCGCGGGGACATGAGCTTCGTGGGCCCGCGGCCCGAGGTGCGGCAGTACGTCGAGCTTTTTTCGGCCGACTACGCGGAGATCCTCCGCGTGCCGCCGGGCATCACCGACCTCGCCTCGCTGAAATACCGCGACGAAGCCGAGCTTCTGGCCGGGGCGGCGGACCCGGAGGCGGAATACGTGCGCCGCGTGCTGCCGGACAAGATCCGGCTGGCCCGCGAGTACCTCGAGCGGGCGTCGTTCGGTTTTGATCTGGCGCTGATCCTGAAGACCGTGCTGCGCGTGCTCGGTTTCCGCGTCGCCGTGTGACGCTCCGTGGTGCCGACCATGACCTCCAACACCGTGCGGACATCCGCGCTCGCCCCGTGGCGGCTGCGCGGGGCGATGCTGCTCGGGCGCGTGCTCGAGGTCGGCGTGCTTGCCCTCGTATGCCTCTCCGCCTGGGCGTTCGGTGCCGTCGAGCCGGAGCTGGAGTTCCTGCTCTACGCCGGCCTGGCCGTGCTGCTGGCAGTCTGGGGCGTTCGCACGCTGATCGAGGGGCGGTTGCGTTGGACGAACTCGCCGCTGGCGCTGTGCCTTGCCGGGCTGTTCCTGGTCGGCGTGGTCCAGGTCATTCCGCTTCCCGAACGGGTGCTGAGCGCGCTTGCGCCGGCCACCGTGGCGATGTACGAGCGGGTGCTGCCGCGGCGGCCCGAGGTGTTGTCCGGAGACGAGCCCCGCACGGCGCTCTTCCCACCCCCCGGCACCACGCTGAGCCTCTACCCGGCCGCGACCCGGCTGGAACTCGAGCGGCTCCTGGCTCTGTTCCTCGTCTTTGCCCTGGTGCGCAACAGTTTCGCCTCCGCCGAGTCGCTGCGCCGCCTGGCCGTGGTCGCGCTCGTCAACGGCGCTTTGCTGTCGCTCTTCGCGATCCTGCAGTTTTTCACGTCCGAGCCGGGCATGCTGTACTGGAGCCTGCGTTCCCCCGGCCGGGTCTTCGGGCCGTTTATCAACCGCAACCACTACGCGTTCTATGCGAACATCTGCCTGGGGCTCGGGCTCGGCCTCTTCCTGTCGCGGCGGCAGGCGCACGCGGGCGGGACGCGGGGCCGGCCGGGCGGCGTGCGGCCGCGGTCCCGCGGTCTCTCGGCCGCCGGCCCCGCGCCCTTGATCCAGGACTCGCCGGCCCTGTGGATGGCGGTCGCTCTCGGCGTGCTGGCCAGCAGTGTCCTGTTGTCCATGTCGCGGGGCGGCGTGCTGGCCCTGCTCGCCGCCTGCTGCATCTGCGTGACCCTCCAGCTCTGGCGATCGCCGCAGGCGCTGCACGCCGGCGCTGTGGCGATCACGCTTATCGTCGCGCTTGGGCTCGTGCACTGGTTCGGCGTGAACCTGCTCGAAAGTCGGCTGGGAACGATCTGGACCGGCGAGGCGTTCCAGGGGAACCGCAGCGAGCTGTGGTGGCGGGTGCTGCCACTGGCACGCGACTACCCGCTGCTCGGCACCGGCTACGGGACGTTTCCAAACATCGAGCCGCTGTACCGGCAGACAGCGCTCGCGCCCGACTCGAGCTATACGCACGCGCACAACGAGTACCTTGAGGCGCTGGTGGAAGGGGGGGCGGCGCGTCTGCTGATCACCGCCGTAGCGGTCGGGATCGCCTTGTGGCTCGCGTACCGCGCGTTTCGCCGCCACGCCGGCGCGCCGGCCGCCGGACTTGCGCTCGGCGTACTGTTCGCACTGACGACCATGGTCACGCACAGCTTTATCGAGTTTGCGGTGCACGTCCCGGCGATCGCGCTCCTGGGAGCCGTGCTGGGCGCGCAGGCCTGCGCGCTCGCGAACGACGCCGCCGCGCGGCGCGCGGGCGAGCCGGCCGCGCCGCGTGCCGCCGTG
>JBGPMX010000710.1:0-3087 GCA_041487215.1 Planctomycetia bacterium
TGATGCGGCTGGCGCAACGGGGCGTTGTTTTCGATCGCCTGTACGCATCGCACCCCTACACGTCGAGCGCCATGGCGGGCCTTTTCTGCTCGGTGTACCCCTACCACGGCTGGCGCACGATGTGCGGTCGCGCGGCCGACTTCGGTGTGCCCGGTATCGCGGATGTCCTGGGCCAGGCCGGCTATCGCACGGCGTTTCTCCATACGGGCGATCTATCGTTCGACCATGAGCGGGCTTTCCTGGAGAGCCACGGCTTCGCGCAGGTGGACGATGCCGGCAGCCTGTTCGGCCGCGAGAGTGTGGCGGCGAGCGAGCTGCCCTTCGGGCCCCGTGGCAAGGTGCTGCCCGACCGGCTGCTCGCACCGGCCGCTTTCGAGTGGATCGATGCCGACCCCGCGCGGCCATTTTTCCTGACCCTCTGGACGATCGAGACGCATCACCCCTACGCGATTCCCGCGCGCGAACAGGCGAGCGATTCTCAGGCGAGTGGCGATGTCGAGCTCGACCGCTATGTGCGAGCCATCCGCGCGAGCGACGCACTGATCGGCCGGCTCGTGGACGGGCTGGCCGAGCGCGGGCTCGCCGATGCGACGCTCGTCGTCGTGCTGGGCGACCACGGCGACGCGTTCGGTCAGCACGGGCAGCGTATCCACGCCCAGACGCTGTACGAGGAGGAGGTGCGGATCCCGCTGGTGATGTCCAACCCGCGGCTGTTTCCGCGCGCCGAGCGCGTGGGCGGGATCGGCCAGCAGATTGATCTGGCGCCGACGCTCGCGGAGCTCGTCGGGCAAGCCGCGCCCGCCGCGTGGCAGGGGACGAGCCTGTTCGCGGCCGGGCGCCGCGAGCGCGCGTACCTCTTCACCGCCGGGCGGCATTACCTGTTCGGCATGGTGGAGGGAGACGCGAAATACGTCTACGACGCCTCGGCCAATTGCAGCGAGCTATACGACCTGGAACGCGACGCCGCCGAGCGGCGGAACCGGGTCGCGGATCCCGAATTCGCCGGCTGGTCGGCCGCCGCGCACCGCCGGCTCGCCGCGTGGCTCGCGTACCAGAACGATTACCTCGCGGCCACGATGGGGGCGGGCGCGCGGCGCGGCCACGCGGGAGACGCACCGGCGGCCCGGAAATTCGCGCGCGCGCTCGGCGCGCGGGCAGGCGTGCCCGCCGGGAACTGACGCCCTGCCTCACGACACCAGATAGCCGCTTGCGCTAGCCAGCGCGCCGAGCACCCCGACGGCAATGCTCACGTACCAGAACCGCGGCTGTTTGGTCAGCACAGCGAGCGACGCGAGGACGAGGGCGACCTCGAGACCGAGCGCCCCCAGGTCAAAGCGGCTGCCACGCTGGTGGAAGTGGTGGCTCTGCTCCTGCCGCTCGTCGGTTTCGTGCTCCAGCTCTTCCGCTTTCCCTTTCATCTCCGGCAGCTCGCCGCGGTACTTTTCGATCTGGGCGGACCAATCCGCTTCGGCCTTGTGTGCGGCGTCCTCCTGCCCGCTCTGCTTGGCCACAGCGGCCAACAGCGCCAGGTACGCCTCGTACTCGTGCTGCCGGATGTTCTTCGCCTGGTAGAAGCTCCACTGGTCGGACGCCTTGGTCTGAAAGATCCCGGCTTCGGACTGGAGGCGGAGCGTCTCGTTGTGCGCGCGGTGGCTGAGCATGGTGACGCAGGCCAGGCCGGCGGCCAGGATGGCCATGGTCATGGCCACGCGGCGGTCGAACGCCGAGTGCACGCCGTGCTGCTCGTGCTCCGCCTGCTCCAGGCTTTCCGAGGGATGTTCCATGATTGCCGGTCGCCTTTCGTTGTGCGGGCCGATTTTTCTGGCAAGAGCGCAGGGACGCCGTTATAGGTTATGGACCTGTTTCAAGCCGGCGCAAGGACCATTGTACTCGAGGAATTGCCATGCGAAACGCTCTCGCCGCTCTCCTGGTTGCTCTCGCTCTGCTCGCCGGCTCCGCCGCCCACGCGGATCAGGGCGAGGTGACGAAGCTGGCCGAGGGCGTCTACTTCATGCAGACGCAGACCGAGCCCGAGTTCCTCGGCTGCAACAGCGGCTGGATCGTCTTCGATGACTACGTTCTGGTCGTCGACGCCGGCTTCCCGCTCTCGGCGCGGCTCGTGATCGAGCAGGTCCGAAAGACGACCGACAAGCCGGTCCGCTACGTCTTCGACACGCACTACCACGGCGATCACTCGTTCGGCAACGGCGTGTACCTGGACGTCGGCGCCATCGGCGTCGCGCACGCCCTGTGCATCCGCGACCAGCGGCTCAAGAACCCGGCCGGCTTCCGCCAGCAATCCCAATCGGAGGACGAGCTGGCGCGGCGCCAGGTGGCGAATGCCCGTCTCAAGGACGCCACGATCGCGTTCGATTCCACCATGGCGTTCGACGACGGCACGCACCGCGTGGAGCTCATGTTCTTCGGCCAGGCGCACACGCCCGGCGACGCCATGGCGTACCTGCCCAAGGAAAAGATCCTCTTCACGGGCGACGCGTGCGTGAACGGCGCGTTCAACTACATGGGGGACGGCGACAGCGAGAGCTGGATCCGCGTGCTCGAGAAGCTCCAGGAGCTGGACGTCAAGGTGATCGCGCCGGGCCACGGGCCGGTCGCCGGCCGCGAGCTGCTCGCCACTCAGAAGCGCTGGTTCGTCGAGCTGCGTCAGCAGGTCGCGCACGGCATTGCCGACGGCAAGAAGCTCGAAGAGATCCAGGCGTCGCTGGACATCCCGTGGTACGAGGAGTGGACGGGCAAGAAGGCGATCGACCAGCTGCCGAACATCACCCAGACCTACAACGAGCTGACGGGCCGCGTCACACCGGCCACGCTCTTGCGCGACATCGGCTTGACGGCCGGTTCGTCTGCCACGAAGGACACGCCAGGCTGGACGGCGCCCAAGAAGGTGGTCGTGCCCAACCTGGCGCCCGGCAAGCTGGCGGAGCTCCAGGGGGTCGCGCCCGGCGTGAAGCTGGTGCCGGTCCGGACGGCCGACGAGGCGGCGGCCGCAGCGCTAGATGCGGACGGCGTCATCGGGTTCTGCTCGGGAGCGATGGTCGACGCCGGGCAGAAGCTGCGCTGGATCCA
>JBGPMX010000711.1:0-3082 GCA_041487215.1 Planctomycetia bacterium
CACGGCCCTTGCGGCGCACCACGACGGTGCAGCCGTAATCGGTTGCCTTCTTGTCGAGCGCTATCGCCGCCAGTTTGGCGCGAATGTCCGCCTCGGACTCGCTGTCACTGGTCTCGATCGTGCGAACCAAGCTGGGCAGGAGCGCGCGGTGCTTCGTGTTGCCGAAGAATTCAAAGTGAAAGGCAAGCAAACCGGACGCTTCCACGACCGCCAGGGCCGCGTCGCCGTACACGCCCGGCCGGCCGTTGATCACCGCGATATTCTGGAGCGCCGCCATCGGACTGAGACCGAGCTCGAGACCGAGTTGCACGGCGACAAAGATCGCCTCGGGCTTCTCGATCCCTTTGGGTGCAAGTCCGCTCTTGGCCACGTAGAGCGCGAAGCGCCAGAGCGAATCGAGGTCTCGGAGCACCAGGCCGCGCTCACCGATCGGCACGGGCGCCGGTGTGCGCTGGGGCTCCGGCTGTGCCGCGGTTGCCACCGCCGTTGAGGGCGGGTTGCCGGCTCCTGCTCCGTTACCCTGCGATTCCGGCCTGGGTTCCGTTGTTGCTGCCTGGGTCATTTCTGCGAACCTCCAATCTGAGTATGGGATGGATGGTGATAGCTCCCGCCTGTTCAAGCCGGTCCATTACTTCCTTCACTGCCTTCGTCTTCTGCCCTCGCCCGACCATGGACTTCACGGCCTCCTCGATCTTCGTCTTCGACACGCTCACGCACTCGCACAGCGTGTCCGAGGGTATCGTCTCCCGCAGGATCGGCCAGGCAGGCGCATACGCGATGTCGCGGCGCTTCGTCTCCACGGTGCGCAGCTCCCGGCCGTCCGTGGTGGGGAGCGTGCCCCCGTGCGCCACCACGTCGGCCTTGATCATCTCGCGGGCTCGGGTCGCCACCCCTTCCACGAGCTTAGCGCACTCGAGCACGTCGGCCAGACACGTGCCGCGCTCGGCCAGCTCGGTGGGCAAGAAGCTGAGCGGCGCAGCGCCGAGCTCCACGTCCGCGACGTCGCTCTCGAACTTCGTCAGCGCTTCAACCGACTGGCGGATGAGTGCGGTTTTGGCGGGACAGGTCAGGCCACGCGGGCAAAACCTGCATTGGGGGCCCGGGGCGAACATGCCGGTTTGCCCCACGTGCCTGACCAGCCTGCGATACCACGCCTCAAGGTCCTGACGGGTCCACTCGACGCCGTAGAGGACCTGGTCCCTGAGCCGTATGACCGCGGCCCAAACGGATGTGGCGTCGGGGTAGCGCCGCAGAGCGAGCCAGGCGTAGCCCCGGAGCTGCTCGCTGGCGTCGAGATCCAGCCGGCCGGATTTGAAATCCGCCAAGCGCACAATCGGTCCGTCGGGTCCGTCCTGGACGCTCAGCACGTCGATGTGCCCGGTCAGCTCGAGGCCGCTCTCTTCGTCCACGCACGCGACCTCGACCTCGGTCTGGGGTGGCGGGAGCAATGGGATCCAGCCACGCGTGTAGACGCGTTCCCACGCGCGCCAGCCCCACTGGCACATCTGCGAGAGCTCGTCATGGTCAACGCCGAACTCGGTGGCGAGCTCGATCGTGTCGGCCATCTCGCCATTGATCGCACGGGCCATGAACGCGTGCGCCGCGGTGCCGATGTCAGCGGCTTCACCCCCGCCGGCCAGGCGCACCCCGTCATCGACCATGCTGGCGGCGCAGAGCGAGACGAGTGGCAGGCTTGAGCACCGGATGCTGGTTATCACTTGGCTCATGTCCAACCTGCTTTCTGAATCGCCTGGACGTGGCGAATGCGGTTGAAGTTTCGGACCAGAGCCCGGTACGCGCAGAGCGCTCGCGGCCAACTTCCCTCCGGACTCGCCGTGCGGCCGCTCGTTGTGCTCATCACGGTGTAGTACCAGTAGCCGCTCGAGTGCTGGCACAACGTCCAGGCGAACGATTCGTGCGTAGCGATCAGCTTGGAGCGAGCTGCGGAAAGCATGATCGGGCCTCAGATCCGGACGGTTTTTTTCCCATCGTTCGGCGCGTCGGCGCGCCGTTGCCACCACCTGACTTTGAAGCCGTCGAGTTCGGCATCCCAGATATTGAAGTGCGTGCTCATCTCTTTGGTCACATCCGCGCCCGCAAACAGTCGGCGGAACGTGGCCTCGTCAACCTGGATCTCTGTGCGGTGCGTGCCGACGGTCACCTCCCTGGGCTCGATCTCGTGGGCACGGCAGAAATCGAGCACCGCCTCGGCGTGCTCGAGCACGGTCTCCTGGTGCACGGTCTCGGGGTTTTGGATTGCTTGTTCCATCGCTGCCACACCGCCTTTCAGGAAATTACGCGGACCGCGCCACGGTCCTGATGCAGTTCGATCACGCTGGTGAATCCGACGCGGAGCACTTGGCCCGCGCCTCGGTAGAGCGCGTCGGTCAGGAAACGGTGCGCGGGGTGGGGAAGAATAAGCAGCGGGACCTGTACGAGCGGGCGCACGGCCAGCGCCGCTTGTCGGCCCAGCGCGAGCACGACGTCGGGACTCTGCTCCTCGAGCACGCGCCGGATGTGCGCGGGGTCGGCCGGAACAACGGAGTCAGCGGTCTCACCCACGATCGGCGTCGTGTTGTCGTACCAGAATGTGATGCCTGGGCACGCGGCCTCGAGCACCGCCAGGCGCTGGCCACTACGGGAACGCCGGAGTGCGCGGAGCCACAAGTCGCGCGGCCACGCGTCACCGGCGTACATCGGGCTCCAAGCGTTCTGAAGAAAGGCGACGGCCTTCATGCGCGCCCCGCTTTCTTCGCCCGCCTTGCCGCGTCCACGTGCGCCTGCACCGCAAGGTGGTAGCAGGTCTCGACCGGGAGCGTGTACGTCCGGCGCGTCGCCTTCAGCCGGAACCCGATCACCAATCCCGGCGGCTCGATCGTCACGATCACCGGGCGTTGCCGGCCGCGCTCACGCACCGCGGCGACCGTCTCTCGTGCTATGCGGCGGTTCACGCTAGTCATGTGTGGAAGGTTACCAATCGTCTGGTATTTTGTCCAGATAAAATCTTACAAAAAATCAAAATTGTGCGGAGGATGGTTTGCGGCCAGTTCTGGCGGTGGCGACACTGTCTTTAGAAGGAGCC
>JBGPMX010000712.1:0-3077 GCA_041487215.1 Planctomycetia bacterium
CGGACGCGTGGGCTGGCCTGCAAACGCCGGCGTCGGATTTCGCCGCGGGTGCGGAGGCACCGCTCCTTCCCCCGTTGCGGGTGCGGTCCGAACCCGGCCGGGCGGCCGCGTCCGGCTTGTGGACCACGCCCCGCATGTGGCTCGCCGCGACGCTGGCGCTCGGCATGCTCCTGGGTCTGGCGCTGGGGTCGCTGCGGCGGCTCGGCGCGGGCCCGCTGCGCGCTGCCGACGCGGCGCGACGGCCTCTCTCCCTTCCCGTCCTGGGAACTGTGCCGGTCCGCGGCTCCTCCGCGCGCGCGCCAGCGGTCATCCGTTGCGACAGCACGCACGCCGCATCCTAGCCGCCCCTTGAGCAAGCGCTTATTCGGGCAAAGAGATCCTTGCGATGTGGCTGAATTCGCCAGAATTCAGACTCTTCTGAACTCTGGCGAGTTCAGCTACGACTTCGTCAGCAGGCCGCGCGCCGTGAGCGCAGCTTCGCTTGACTGATGGTGTGCCTCAGAAACGAGCAAGCGCTGCGGGATCGTGCGCACTTTTCCCTGTTGCTCTCATCCGTTGCATTCCGTAAAAGGACGCGAATTCTCGAGGGGCGACCGACGCCCCTGCCGTGCTGGGTGTACGCGGCATACCATTTGCTAAAAAATTTTCAGGCCGAGGAGTGTTGCACATGCCAGCGGCAAAGGCGGGCACGATGAATCGCCTTGCGAAACCGGAACGGCCAGAGTTCTTGCTGGATCTCGGCCATTACATCCGGCGTCAGCAGCGCGCGGGGGTGGCGGTCGAATCGTTGGCGTGGCGTTGGGGGGTATCGGCCGAGCTGTTGCGGCTGGCCGTCGCCTTCACGCGCACGAGCGACGGCGTCAAGTTCCGCGCGCTGGTGGAAGACTGGTCGCTGGAGCGTATCGCCGAAGCGGTGCGGCATCCGGAACCGAGCTTGGCCGTACGCGTGACCGCGAGCCGCCCGTAGCACGCCGGATGCACACGCCCCGCCGCATGAAGCCTTATTTGGGCCGGACGTTCGGGAACGGCTCGGCTCCGTGGCCGGTGACCGCGCCCGACGAGATGCCAGCGGCGACGGCCGGCGTGCGCCCCGCCATCCACGCCATCCCGTAGAGCAGGCCGGCGATCCCTAGCAGCCAGCCATAACCGAACATCAGAGAGAGGTACTCGAGGATGCCGCCGAGCACGATGCCGGCGATGTTCGCCCCCATGGCCACGTCGGCATCATGGACCTGCCGAAAATAGGTCGCGAAGACAACGCCGGCGAAGAAGATGGGCGCGAAGGTGAGCGCGCAGGACAGGCCGATTTGCGCCCAGCGCCCAAAATCAAGCAGCTGATTCAGCGGCAGCGCCAGCGCGACGGCGAGTGCGAGGAACAGCCAGAAATAGTAGGGCCAGAGCCGGCCGGGACGAACCACGGTTACGTAGAGATTGGCCAGCAGGATCATCACCAGGACCGCCGCGAAGACCAGCGAATTCACAAACCACGTCGAGCCGAAGAGGACGGCCATCTGCGTGACGCTCTTGGTTTCGATGAGCATGAAGCCCGCACCCAACCAGAACAGGTGGGGATAGTCGCCCACTCCGCGCAGCGGCCGCGGGACGATGGCCAGAAGCAGGGCCAGCGACAGGACAACGACCAGCGCGATCCCCACCAGGTTGTGTGCGGGTATTCTGGGCTCGCGCAGGTAAAAGAACGGCCAGTCGTCGGACGGCAGCGCGCGCGATGGCGCGGCAAGGAAATCCACCAGGTGTAACGCGGCGTTTGAATCGCCCGCGGCTGCCCCGGGCAGCGGCCAGGTCCTATCGTGCATTTCGAGCCACGCCCGGATACCGTCGGTGGCGCCCGCCAGCACAATGGCCAGATCGGGAACCTGCTCGGTTTCTCGGATGGGACGCGCACGCGGCGACAAGACAACCGGGTCGGTTCCGAATGCGGCGCGCGTCATGGCCGCGAGCCGAGCCACCAGCCACCCCTCACGGTAATAGTTGTAGGCCACGAACCGGCCATTCGGCTTCAAGTGATCACGCACCTCGGCAAGAGCCTCGCGGGTGAACAGAAAGCTCTCCAGCCGGACCGTCGCGTAGCTGGAGTGCAGGCTCATCGAATCCACCAGTGCGTAGATAATCAGGTCGTACTTGCGGTCGGTGTGCCGCAGGAAACCGCGGCCGTCGGTAACGCTCAGCGTCACGCGAGCGTCCGAATACGGCTGATCCGGGTGGTGCGCGCGACCGAGTTCCGCGATGCGCGGATCGATTTCGACCGCGTCCACGTGGCCGACCCCTTGCCCCAGTGCCGCCGAGACGTCGTTCCCCGCGCCGGCGCCGATGATCAGCACGTCGGACGGCACTGGCTCGCCCGTCTCGCGCGCCAACAGGTACGGCAGCGCATAGACGGGGGCCCGGTCTCGCGGCGTCATGACCTGATGCCCGCGCGAGTTCACCCAGATCTCGCGCGTCGGCGGCCGGTAATGAATGCTGTAGTACGGCGACCAGGAAAACACATGCCCGGCGCTGTGCCAGCCCCCCGCGATGCCGACCATGGCCAGGGACCCGGCCAGGAGCGTGGCGTTGGGGAGCGACAGCCGGCCGGCCCGCCACAGCATTGGCACCAAACAGATCGCCACGATGCCGAACCAGACGAGCGGCGTGAGACCCGACCAGGAGATGATGCTGAACGCGACAATGCCCGCCAGGCTGCCGGCCACGTTGATGCTGTACGCGGCCACCCGGTTCTCGACACGCGCCAGCGCTCGGCCGAGCACCTGGCCGAATCCGACAAAGATGAGCGCGATTACCACATAGAAAACGGCGATGACCGCTTCCATGGGCACCGCGAGCGTGCCGCGATTCTCCGAGGAGAGCTCGGCACCGAAATACACCTGCTCCCACTGGGCGGGGTTGCCGACCCGAACGTTGGCGATGCTCAGGGTGACCACCGCGTAGGTAGCGAGAGCCAAGGCGCACGCGATGGCGACGAGCGAGGGGACGTCATCGATGAACGAGTGCCGTCTGCTCGACGCCAGGCATCCCACGCTGGACCCGAGAAACGCCGCCATCAGCACGAAGTTGCTGAA
>JBGPMX010000713.1:0-3076 GCA_041487215.1 Planctomycetia bacterium
CGGCGGCCACGCGTGCCAGGAAGCTGGACTTGTTAGGCATCCGGGCACCTACCGGGTGGGCTCAACCCATTCGTCGTCGCGCAGCAGCACCAGCAGTGCGGACTGCGGAACGACCACATAGTCTTCCGATTCGATTTTCACGTCCACGGCGTGCTCGCGCAGAAACAGCACGACGTCGCCGAGCTGGGTTTGCAGCGGCATGAAGTTGCCGGTGGTGGCGTTCTCACGCCACGGCTCGTCATCGGACCGTTCCACAGTCGGGATGGGCAAGCCGGGGCCGACGGCGACCACGCGCCCGGTCTGCACCGGCGCCTTTTCGAGTGCGGTCTGCGGCAGGTACAGGCCCGCGTGCGTTCGCTCATCGGGTTTTTCCAGTTTGATGAGCACGCGGTCGTTGACCAGGACCAGCTGTTTCTTGCCGACTTTCATCAAGGTTCTCGCTTGCCGACTGGGGGTCCATCCATCGTCGCACCCGCACGCAGTTCCTTCCAGTGATCGCGGAAGGACCGGACCGCGGGGGCGGGGAAATCGCGTGCGCGCGTCCAGCCAGAGAACGGCGGCGGCAGCCGGTGGAACCAGCCGCCGCGGCGCCCGCCCACGAGCCGCGTGGTTATCCAGAGCCCGCAGCGGTAGAGCGCGGGGGAACGCAGCGCGGCCGCCCAGATACGGTAGATGAACCGCTCGCCGCGCGAGGAGCGGGGCTGCCGGTGCAAATCTTGCCGCAGGTGGATGAGCATCTGCGGAATGCGGATCTTGAGCGGGCACGCCTCCTGACACGCGCCGCAAAGCGACGACGCTTGCGGCAGCAGCGGGTAGTCCCGCAGCCCGTCGTAGAGCGGCGTGAGCACGGCGCCGATCGGCCCGGCGTACACGCCGCCGTACGCGTGCCCGCCGATCTTGCGGTACACCGGGCAGGCGTTCAGGCACGCGCCGCAGCGGATGCAGTAGAGGCTCTCGCGGTAGGGGCCGGCCAGGATGCGGCTCCGGCCATTGTCCAGCAGCACCAGGTGCAGCGCGCTCGGCCCGTCGAGCTCGCCCGAGCGGCGCGGGCCGGTGATGAGGCTGGTGTAGACCGAGAGCTTTTGGCCGGTGGCGGCGCGTGCGAGCAGCTTCAGGAACACCGGCAGGTCCGCCAGCCGCGGGATGAGCTTCTCGATGCCGGCGATCGCGACCTGGACGGGGGGGATCGTGCTGGTGAGCCGGGCGTTCCCCTCGTTGGAGATGATGCAGATTGTGCCCGTCTCGGCGACCACGAAGTTCGCGCCGGTGATCCCCATCTGGGCGGAGCGAAACTTCTCGCGCAGCGCCGCGCGCGCGGCCGCGGCGAGCACGGAGGGATCGGGCGGCAGCGGGCGCCCGAGCGCTCGCGAGAGCACCGCCGCCACCTGCTCGACCGTCATGTGGATGATCGGCGCAACCAGGTGGCTGGGCCGCTGCCTGGCGGCCTGCGCGATGAATTCGCCGAAATCGGTCTCGACCACCTCGATGCCCGCCGCCTCGAGCACCGGGTTGAGGTGGATCTCTTCGGACGTCATCGATTTCGACTTCACGACGCGGGTCACGCCGCGCGCGCGGGCGATTTCGAGCACGATGCGTTGCGCCTCGGCCGGATCGGCCGCCCAGTGCAGCTGCCCGCCCGAACGGCGCAGCGACTGCTCGAGCTGGCTCAGGTAATGATCGAGCCGCGCGAGCGTCTCGTCCTTGATCCGCCGCGCCCGCTCGCGCAGCTGGTCGGATCCGGGCAGCGCGCCCCAGGCCGCGCGGTTCCCCGCGGCCAGCGTGGTGGCCAGCCGCGCCAGCGCGGTCTGAAGCGTTGGGTTCTCCATCGCCGCACGGCTCGCTCCCGTGAAGTCCGTGTGCTCGCGCTCGGCGTAGGTGTCGGTCATGGGCTTGCCAGCAGTTCCGCCAGGTGCACGGCCCGCACGGGCGAACCGATGCGGTGCAGGCGTCCGGCGATATTCATGAGGCAGCCGGAATCGGTCGCCACGACCACGTCGGCGCCGGTGCGCTGGATCGCCCGTGCCTTGTCATCCACCATGCCGCCCGAAATCTCCGGGAAGCGCACGGCAAACGAGCCGCCGAACCCGCAGCAGTCCTCGACGCCGTCGAGCGGCACATACGCGGCCCCGCGCACGGCTCGGATCAAGCGAATCGCCTCGTCCTTCAGCCCCAGCGCCCTCAGGTGGCAGGCGAAGTGGTAGGTGACGGTGCCGTCAAAACTCGCCCCCACATCGGTCCGCCCCAGCTGGTTCACCAGGAAGTCGCTCAGCTCGTGCGTCCGCGCGGCCAGATCGAGCGCGCGCGCGTGCCACGCCGCGTCGTCGTGGAACAGCTCGGGGTATTCGACTTTTACCATCGCGGCACAGGAGCCGGACGGTGCCACCACGCGGTCGGCGTCGGCGAAAACGCGGATGGTGTGCCGCGCCATCTCTTGAGCATGCTCCGGATACCCGCTATTAAAGAACGGCTGTCCACAGCACGTCTGACCCTGCGGAAACTCCACCGAGACGCCCAGACGCCGGAGCAGGCGGACCGTGGCCACGCCGACCTCGGGTCGGAAGACGTCGCCCAAGCACGTGACCATGAGCGCGACCTTCACGGTGGCTCCTCGGCGGTGAGCGAGCCATCTTAGTGGCTGCGAGCAGGCCGCGAAAGCCTGCCGCAGGAGCGCCGCGGCTGCTTCACTCGGTGCGTGGTAGAGACCGCGAGTCCCCTCTCCCCGCTTGGGGGGAGAGGGTTAGGGTGAGGGGGGTAAAGTGCCCATGAGGTTCTTGGCATGACGCTCAATCTGGCGACGATCATCAACAACGGCTTGCAAACCTGCCCGGACGCGGTCGCGCTCATCCACCCCGACGCCCGGTACAGCTTCACCGAACTCGCCGACAGGGCACGCCGTTTCGCGGCGGCCCTTGTCGCGCGCGGCGTGCGCCCCGGCGATAAGGTCGGCATCATGGTGCCGAACCGGCCCGAATTCACGATCGCTTACTTCGGCATTCTTTACGCCGGCGCGGTGGTGGTGCCGCTCAACATCCTGCTGGTCGCTGACGAGGTCGCCTACATGCTGGGTGATTCGGAC
>JBGPMX010000714.1:0-3071 GCA_041487215.1 Planctomycetia bacterium
CCTCTCCCCACGCTCGCTCCGGTGATCTATGAGCGGAGCAGAGCGTGGGGCGAGGGGAGCATTCTTTTCATCTCCCCGCGCTTCTTGTGTGGATCCCTCTCCCCTCGCCCCACGCGCAGCTGCCCTCAGGGATCATGGCAGCGAGCGTGGGGAGAGGGGTTGGGGGTGAGGGGTGGTGAAGCGCTGAGGAGCCGTGACGATGCGCAAGGGAACTCTTGCGGAGCGAGGGAGGAAGTGAACGAGAAAGGTCCGCCGGGCAACCGATCAACAGGTCAACAGGTCAACAGGTCAACGGGTCAACCGGTCAACCATTCAACAGATGCGCAGCTGCCCTCAGTGATCACGGCAGCACGCGTGGGGAGAGGGGTCGGGGGTGAGGGGCGCTCAACCCGGGGGGTGAGGGGCCGTGGCGACCAGGACACGTCCGGTCAGCAGACTTGGTGGGGTCAGCGAGCCGCCCCGGCAGGGAGAAAACCGTTGTTGCTTTCGTCAGGCCGGGATAGACTCATCCGTGCGCCCCTCTGCGCGCGTCCGCTTTCGTCCTTCCACGACCACGGGGCACGCCATGCTCTCCATCCTCGGCAATGACCGCGGGCCGTACTGCGACCGGATCAGCCGCCGCAGCTTTCTGCGCATCGGCGGGCTGGCGATGGGCGGACTGGCCTTGCCCGAGATCCTTCGCGCCGAAGCCCGCGCCGGCGTGGAACGCTCGCACAAGGCCATCATCATGATCTTCCTGTCCGGTGGCCCGCCGCACCAGGACATGTTCGATCTGAAAATGGACGCCCCGTCCGAGATCCGCGGCGAGTTCAATCCCATCAAGACGAACGTGCCGGGGATCGAGATCTGCGAGCATCTGCCGCGCCTGGCGGCGATGACCGACAAGCTGGCGATTATTCGCTCGATCGTGGGCTCCGAGGGGCGGCATGCCGGATTTCAGTGCCTGACCGGCCGGCCGTTCACGAACCAGCCGGCCGGGGGCTGGCCGTCGCTCGGTTCGGTCGTGTCGCGCGTCCAGGGGGCGATCGACCCCGCGGTCCCGCCGTTCGTGAGCCTGACCCCGCCCATGAAGACGACCACGTGGGCCGACCCGGGTCCGCCCGGCTTTCTGGGGCTCGCGCACGCGCCGTTCCAACCGAATTCGGCGGGGCAAGCGGACATGGTCCTGAGCGGCGTGACGCTCGAACGCCTGGGCGATCGCCGCGCGCTGCTGGCCGGCTTCGACCGCTTCCGGCGCGTGGCCGACACCAGCGGCATGCTCGAGGGGATGGACGAGTTCACGCAGCAGGCATTCGGCATCCTGACGTCGAGCCGGCTGGCAGAGGCGTTGGACCTCAGCCGCGAGGATCAGCGGCTGCGTGATCGCTACGGCCGCGGCTCGGCCCAGCCCGCCGGCTACGGCGATGCCGGCCCCCTGCTCAACGATTATTTCCTGGCCGCGCGGCGCCTGGTGGAGGCGGGCGTGCGCTGCGTGACGCTGGCGTACGGCCGCTGGGACTGGCACGGCCTTCCGTACGGCACGACGTTCGAGAACGCGCGGGATCATCTGCCGATGCTGGACCTGGGCGTGAGCGCGCTGGTCGAGGACCTGCACCGACGCGGCCTGGACAAGGATGTGTCCGTGATCGTCTGGGGCGAATTCGGCCGCACGCCGAAGATCAATCCGCAAGGCGGGCGCGACCACTGGCCCGAGGTCTCGTGCGCGCTCTTGGCGGGTGGCGGCATGCGGACGGGGCAGGTGATCGGCTCGACCAACCGGCTCGGCGAGCGTGCCAAGGACCGGCCGGTGAGTTTCGCCGAGGTGTTTGCGACGCTCTATCACAACCTGGGAATCGACGCCGGCGCGACGACGCTGCCCGACCTGGCTGGCCGCCCGCAGTACCTGGTCGACCACGCGGCGCCGATGCGCGAGCTGCTGTAGGCGGACGCGGCCGTTTGACAGCCCCGTGTGGTTCGACTACAAATCATGCCATGAAAATCGCTCCGCTCCGCAAGGCTCTCTGGGCGGTCGCCGTCGTCGCGCTGGGCGTTGCTGTGCTGCCGACGAGCGTCCGGGCCCAGGGCTGCCCGATGTGAAAGACGGCGCTGGCCTCCGGTTCGGAGGACGCGACTCGTCTGGCGCATGCCATGAATGCGAGCATCCTGACGATGCTGGCCGCGCCCTACGTGCTCTTCGCGGGCATCGCCGGGCTCATCTACCGCGCGGTGCGCCGCGGGCGGCGCGATCAGGCTGCCGCCGGGGCAGCGGAAACGGCCGATCCGCGCCCCGAACCGCCCGGCGACCCGCCGCCTACCGACTGACCTTCGAGAGATGTCCGTCCACCCTTCATGCGCTACCGTATCGGCCGGCTGCTGCAGATCGCCGGCCTGATCCTGCTCCCCCAGGGCATCGTGCTGGAGCTGCTGGGCCACGTGACGCTCGGCCAATCGCTGCTCATCGCGCTGGGGGGCATCGCCGTCTTCATGCTCGGCGTTGCGGTGCAGCGCGGGGCACGGAGCTGAATCGCCCCGTGCCTGCCGCCAACAACGCCTCTCCCCCGCGTGATCCATGAGCGCGGGGGCGAGGGGACCGCAACACGGGGAAAAGTCGTGAATGGGAGAGGACACGACTAGAACGAGAAGACGCGCATCCCGCGGCGTGCCTCGGCAAATTCGTCCTCTCCGAACCGGCGCGCTTTGGTATCCTATTTCTTATGTTGGCCTTTGTGCTGGCCCTGGTCGCACCGCTGGCCGCCGCCCAGTTCGATCCCACCGGGTCGGCGCAGCGTAGCAACACGGCCTATCTGGACATCAGCACCGAAGCGGCCAGTCATCTCCGCACGGCGGCCAGTTACGTCTCGGACGGCAACTGGTCGGAAGCGATCGATCTCTACGACAAGCTGATCCAGAACTTCGGCGACAAGATGGTGCAGGTGGAAGCGACGCCCCTGTACCTCACGGTGCGCGACTACTGCCACATCCAGATCTGCCGCATGCCGTCCGAGGCGCTCGCACTCTATCGCCGCCGGGTGGATCCGCGCGAGGAGCCGGTTTATCGCAAAGGGCTGGCGGAGCGCGACCCCGCGCTGCTC
>JBGPMX010000715.1:0-3070 GCA_041487215.1 Planctomycetia bacterium
GGGCGAGTTCGGGCGGACACCCAAGATTAATGCGAACGCCGGACGCGACCACTGGTCCCGCGCGAATTCGGTGCTGCTCGCCGGCGGTGGCATCCATCGCGGCGCGGTGCTCGGGCGCACGGACGGGCAGGCCGAGTACCCGGTGGACCGGCCTGTCTCCCCCGCCGATCTCGCGGCCACGCTCTTCACGCTGCTGGGCATCGACCCGCACGCCCAGAAGCACACCAACGACGGGCGCAGCATCAAGCTCGTGGCGGACGGCGACGCGATCGCGGAGCTCATCGGCTGACGGCACGGCTTCTTCCAGGTTATTGCCGAGCTTCCACTTGCCCGAACTCGGGATTGGCACGTATTTCGCTCTACAAATCCGTCCGGACAGTGTTGTGCCAGTGGAACCAGTGGGAGGTCTGCTATGAAACGACTCATCATCGGCGTGATTGTGGGGGCGGCGATGCTCTTGCCGGCTGCGACGGCCAAGGCCGACCGCGGGCACCGGCACCACGGGCATCGCTCGCGCTCCGGCTTCGGTTTCAGCTTCGGCAGCCCGTATTACGGCGGGAGCTACTACGGCGGTGGGTATTCCGGACGGAGTTACTACAGGCCGTACTCCTACCGCCCGTACCGGTCGTATTACTATGACCCCGGATACTACTCCGAGCCGTACTACTACGACTACAGCCCCGGGTCCTACTACGCCCCCGGACTCAACTTCTACTACTCGCGGTGACCGCTGAGCGCCGCCGTGGGTTGCAAAGACCCTGCTCGCCGCTGGACGGGCAGGGTCTTTCGGTTGAAGGGCGGCCTGATCGGCGCCATCAACTGCGCATGGCGTGATATCAGAATGATACCATCGTGGCGCGTGCGGCCCCATCGTGGGCGGCGTCCACGAAGGGGTGCAGCCAGCGCTGGGGCACGGAGCCGAAGCGGAGCAGCCAGGAATGGAACTCGCGCAGGGAAGTGCCCGGATGGCGCGCGTGGTACATCTCGCGGAGCGTGACGGTCTCGCGCTTGCCAAGCAGGTAGCTCATGGGTGTGCCGGGTGACTGTGTGTACCAGTTCAATTCCGTCTCCGCTCGCAGCTCGGTGAAACCCAGTTCGCGCTTGAGCGTGTCGATCGCTTCCCGCACGGTCATGCGCCGCGTGTGGACACCGACGTCGATCCGGATACGGTAGGCGCGCCAGAGCTGGGACGCCAGGCAATCAAGCCTCCAGAGCGGCGTGGCCAGGTAACCGAGCTCCACCATGAGCTGTTCGCAGTAGAGCGTCCATCCTTCCATGAAAATGATGTGGTGCGCCATCTGCCGGGCGAGTGTGGAAGCGTGGTTCGCCCAGCAGAGCTGGACGTGGTGGCCCGGATAGGCTTCGTGCGCACAGGTAGATTCCAGGCCAAAGTGCTGGCCCACGTTGGCGCGGTATTCCGCCGCGGGCAGCGACAGCGGCGGGTCGGAGACAAAATAGATCCCGCGTTGAATAGCGTCGAGCGGACCGGGCGACGAGTAGGCGGCGGAGGGGATCACGGAGCGCAGGAACGCGGGGGTCGAGAGCACATCGCAGATCTCGTCCGGCGGCAGAGCGAGCACGCCGTCGGCGACCAGCCGGTCGCGCAGCCCGTAGGTTGCGGCACGGTATTCGGCGAGCAGATCGTGCGGCTGGGCGGCAAAGAGCTGCCGTTCACGATCGAGGATTTCGGTCCAGCTCCGATCCGGATCGATCGTGCGCGCGCTCTCGGTCATCTCCGCCCGGATGCGGTCAATCTCCCGCGTCGCGATCGCATCGATCTCATCCAGGGAATACGGCAGGCCGTGGCTGACGCGGACGATGGTTTCTAGTGCGCGGGGGCCGATCGCGGGGTCATCCGCGAGCGGGCGGGTCTGGAGAGTTCCCAGCCAGCTGTCGTAGTCGCGTAGCGCCGCCATGGCGGTGTCGGCTGCCTGGGCCAGCCCCGTGCGCAGCCTGGGATGCTGCTCGGCGAGCGGCGGGATGGCTGCGCGCAGGAATTCGATCCCGCCTTGAGCCGCCGGTCGTGCAGCTACCACCCACAGCGCGATGGGGTCGTCGATACAGTCGCGTGATGCCCGGAGAAAAGACGGTATCGCCACCAGCCGCTTGCGGATCGCCTCGGCCGTTTCGGGCCGGCTTGGCTGCCGGCGCATCAGCAGCGCAAAAATGGACCCCACCGCCACCTCGACCGGGTCCACCGGGTTGGTGCGCCAGTGCAGGATTTCCGTAAGCCCCTGTTCCTCCAGGTCGATGTGCGCTCGCAGGCTCTCGAGATCGAGCCATTCTGGGCTTCCCGCAGCGCAATCGCCCAGGCGGCCGAGCGCGCTGCGGGTCTCCCTCAGGTCGCGTAGCTCGTCGTCGATCAGCGCGCGGGTCGGGATCTCGAGCTGGTCGTCGAACTCTTGGAGCCCTGTGCGCGTCCCATTGGATGGGCGGCGTTGCCATTCGCGCCGGTAGAACTGTTCCGTGATTTTCTGGAGGGAGGGGGGACGATTCATCGCCAGCCCGGCTGTTGAAGGAAGCGGACGAAACGGCGGGTGACCGAGCCCTATTATGGGGACGGCGGCAACGGCAGGGAAGTGAGCCTGCGCCAAACGTAAACCCGCGTGGGGACCCGGGATGTTCCCACGCGGGTTCTGGGATCGGACAACGGGCTTGCGAAGCCGGGCGCTCGGTCGCGGCGGCTGCGCTCGGGCGGGCGCGGACCGTTGCGGGGCGCTACTGGCCGTATACGATTTGCCAGCTCTCGCGGGCGATCCCGACAGGTACCCCGACCACGGTCCCGGCGAACGCCTTGACCAGGTAGTTATCCCCCGAGTCCTCGTAGTAATGCTTCGGGGCCGCCAGCAAGGGGTGGCGTTCCACGAAGCCCTTCTCGGCCGGCGCGATTTCCGCGACGCCGTCCGGCCCGTAGGCGCTGGTGCGGCATGATGCCGTCGAGTAGCACCCCGTTGAGGCCGCCAGGGCGGCGAGAACGATCAGCGACTTGCCGTGCATGGGTTTCCTCCGCTTGCACCCTGAACCTGAGAACCACCGCGACCCGGCCGCCCGCCTTCCCGGGGCTTCGAAC
>JBGPMX010000716.1:0-3067 GCA_041487215.1 Planctomycetia bacterium
AGGTGCGCAGCGCGGCCGAAGCCGACCAGATTGTGCGCTGGGCGAAGTTCTGGCCGCGCGGGCTGCGCGGCATCACCGGGGCCGGAATCGACGGCCGGTTCACGCTCGTGCCGCAGGCCGAATACACCGAGGCGGCCAACCGGGACACGTTCGTGGCGATCCAGATCGAGACGCTCGACGCGGTGGAGAACATCGCCGCGATCGCGGCGGTGCCCGACGTGGATCTGCTCTTCGTCGGCCCCTCCGACCTGGCCCAGGCGCTCGGGCTCACCGGGCAGTTCGACCACCCGCGCTGCTACGACACCATCCGCCTCATCGCCGCGGCGTGCCAGCAGGCAAAGAAGCCGTGGGGCATCATCGCGCGCAGCCCCGAATACGCGGCGCGCTGGGTCGATCAGGGCTGCCGCTTCCTGGTTATTGGCAATGACGTGGCGATCGTGCAGCGGGGCCTGGCGGCCACCAAGCAGACGTTCGCGAAGTTCTTCTGAAAGCCTGGTGCCTTTCCCGTTGATCCGTTCCCTGAATTCCGGCCCCCAGGCCCGCAAGCTTCGGCGTGTGCCACTCGTTGGGATAGGCCAGCACGCCCACCGGGTTCAGTTCTCACTTCCTGCCCGAAGCAGACTGCGGGGCCAGCAGGGCGCCTACCGCCTGGTCCAGCCGCTCGCCGCGCAGATCGATGCGCCGCACCTTGCCCTCGCGGTCGATGAGGAACGTCGCCGGGATGCGGTCGACCCGGTAGCGGTTCACAATATCGCTCTCTTTGTCCTTCTCCTCGGCGTTCACGATCTGCCGCCACGGCACCGGGTGCTCCTTGAGGAACTCGCGGACGGCGGCGGGATCGTCGTCGAGTGTCACCCCCACGACGTCGAACCCGCGTGCGTGGTACTTGTCGTAGGCGGCGCGCAGGTTCGGAAACTCCTCGATGCACGGCCCGCACCAGGTGGCCCAAAAATCGATCAGGACCAAATTGTTGTGGTAGTCGGCCAGGTTGATTTTTTTGCCGTCGAGCGCGGTGGCGTCGAAGCGCGGCGCCGCCTGGCCCACCAGCTCCATGCGGCGCAGCTGCGGCTCGATCCGCTGCGCGATCTCGGTGTCGTCCGGAAACTTCTTGCGGATGAGCCCGTACACGTCTCGGGCGGCCGCGTACTGCCCCGACGCCAGCGCCTGCTGCGCCAGCGCGTCGCCGAACGTCCAGGCGAACCGGGCATTCTGGTCACCGATATCGTCGAGCATTTTGCGGTAGCTGCGCGCCGCCTGGTCGAAGTCCGAGCGGTGGGCGAGCGCCATGGTCTTGACGGCGCGCGCGAGCGGCGTGACGGCGCCGAACGACCGTGCCGCGAGGTACTGGTCCGCCTCCGTCTCGAACTCGTGGAACAGGTCGTGCTCGATGACCGCGTTAAACAGGATCATGTACGCGGTCTCGACGTCCGCACGCTCGCCGGATCGCACGTACTCGGCAAGTGCCCGGATCTTCGCGCGGTCGAAGTGCCGCTCAATCTCCTTGGCGGATCCGAGCGTGTCCGCTGCCGCGCGGTCCGCGCTGCGCGGCGGCGGATCCTCCGCGCGGCCCCGCGCGGGCGCGGTGCTCCGAGCGCCTGGCGGGGCCAGCGCCGCGCCGCCTGCCGCCCCCGCCGTATGCCCCAACACGGCCCACAACACGCCGAGCACCATACCCGCCATGGTCTTTCCCATCGTGTCATCCTTTCGTCGTCCGGGAGTGTGGCCGCGCCGACCGCGTCGGGTCGACAATCTGGAGCACGCCCGCGTCGACCATGTCCTGGCCCGACACGTAGCGCGAGAGCCGGCTCCATTCCTGGACAAGCGCCAGGTCCGCGCCGAGCAGCCGAGCCAGCAGCTCGTCGCACTGCTCCTCGAGCCGCATAAAGTGGCGCGCCCACTCGGACGCCTCCACGCGTTCGATGTCCTCGCCGCTCTCCCAGCGGATCGGGTGGAACTGAAAAATACTGTACGGCATCGCGACGCGATCCCGGCAGGCCGCCAGGACCAGCAGCGCGGCAGACGAGCAGGCGCCGAGCACGATCCCCTTCGCGCGGATCTGCTTGAGCAGGATGATGCTCATGATCGCCAGGGCCGAATAGACGCGGCCCCCGCCCGAATCAATGTACAGCGTGCACTCGGCCCCGTCGTCGAGTTCGAGCAGCTGAGCGATCACGTCCGCCTCGCACTCGTCGAGCTCGCCCACGACGGCGATGTCGTGCGTTTCGTCGTCTCGGCGAGCGTTGTTCGAACTCCTGGAGCGAGCCATGAGGACCTTCCGTTTCGAGTGGCATGGCATCACCGCACTGCGCACCCGTTCCGCGGCGCGGTCGCGCGGTAATGGGGCGATGGTATACCCCTCCGGCGGTTTCCGCACAAGACGCGGGCTCCTTGACAGTGCCAGAAGCCGCATGTAATTACTGCATCTAACAAACTCATCGTTCGGACCAGATCGCTTGGCGCGCGTTCGCCTTCATGCGATTTCGTGAGACGCTGCCGAGGAATCCGCCTTGCTCCGGAGACCTCAGACCCTCGACCCAGCGACCAATCAAGAAGGACCAGGTGCCTCATGATCGTCGGCAAGCTCTGGCGAGCGCTGCGTGCCCAGGTCAACAAGCTGGCAAACTTCTTCTGGACTTCCGATCCCATCGCGCAGATGCAGTACGAGTACGACACGGCGGTCGAGGAACTCAAAGGGGGGCGCGAGGGGCTGGCGCAGTACCGCGCACTGGTCGAGCGGGTGATGCGGCAGGTAGGCAACGACAAGACGCACGTCGCCAACCTCGAGGGCAGCGTCAAGGCCTACCTCCAGGCGGGCGACCGCGAGACGGCCGCCCGGTTCGCGCTCGAGCTCCAGAAAGGAAAGAAGCAGCTCGACGAGAACGAGGGCCAGCTCAAGATGCACGAGGAGGCGTACAACAACAACCTGACCAAGATCAGGCATGCGACCGGCAAGCTCGCGCAGATCCGCGAGAAGATCGCCAAGTACGACGCCGAGCTCAAGATGAGCCGGGCGGAGGCCGAGATGGCGAAGCTGGCCGACAGCTTCGATTTCAACGTCACCACCGAT
>JBGPMX010000717.1:0-3067 GCA_041487215.1 Planctomycetia bacterium
CAGCCGGCCATCCCGGTCGCGCATGCGGTCGAGGATAAATTGCGCCGCAGCTTCCGCAGCCTGCCGGTACGACGCCTCGTCGCTCACGCGGTATGCGTCGGTCAGCGCCGCGATCATCAGCCCATTCCAGTCGGCCAGCACCTTGGTGTCCCGGAGCGGCGGGTGGCGCGTGGCACGGGCCGCGAGCAGCTTTTTGCGCATGGGCTCGAGCCGCGCCTCGAGCTTCGCGCCGCTCAGGTCACCGACCTCGGGCGGAAGCACGGGGTCCTCCAGACGCTCGAGCACGTAGCGGTCCTGCTCGAAATTCGCCGGCCCGTCCAGGCCATACACGGCGGCGAAGAGCGGAAAGTCTGCCGTGCCGAGCAGGTCGCGCACCTCGTGCTTGGTCCAGACGTAATACTTCCCCTCCTCGCCGTCCGATTCGGCGTCGAGCGCCGAGTAGAAGCCCCCCTCGGGCGCGCGGAGCTCGCGCATCACAAACTCGAAAATCTCCGCCGTCTCGTCGCGGTAGCGCTCGTCGCCGGTCAGCTCGAAAGCGGCGACGAACACGGAGGCGAGCTGCGCGTTGTCGTACAGCATCTTCTCGAAGTGTGGCACGAGCCAGCGGCGGTCCGTGCTGTAGCGGTGAAAGCCGCCGCCGACGTGGTCGTGGATGCCGCCGAGCATGATCCGGTCGAGCGTGAGCGTGAGCATGGCACGCGCCCGCGCGTCATCGTCGTGGGCCGCCGTGTACGAGAGCAGATCGAGCGTCGGCGGCTGGGGAAACTTGGGACGCCGCGGTTCCGCCGGGTCGAACCCAAACCCGCCGTGCTCGGGATCGAACCGCCGCGCCAGCTCGGCGACGGCCTGCTCGAGCACGCTGCGGTCGAGTTTTTTGAGCGCGAACCCGCCGGTGCCGCCCGCCTGCTCGACCAGCCGGGTGACCTGGTCCGCCACGGCCTCGGCCTCGCCGCGCTGATCGCGCCATACGGCGACGACGCGTTCGAGCACGGTGCGGAAGCCCGTGGCCCCCTCGCGGTCGGTCGGGGGGAAGTAAGTGCCTCCGAAAAATGGCTTGGCGTCTGCGGTGAGGAACACGCTGAGCGGCCAGCCGCCCCGGCCGGTCATGGCCTGAACCGCCGTCATGTAGGCGTCATCGACGTCCGGCAGTTCTTCGCGATCCACCTTGATGCTCACGAAGTGCTCGTTGAGGAAGGCGGCAATGGCCGGGTCCGTGAAGCTTTCGCGCTCCATGACGTGGCACCAGTAGCAGGAGCTGTAGCCGATCGACAGGAAGATCGGCTTGTGCTCGCGTTTCGCCTTCTCGAGTGCCTCGGCCCCCCACGGGTACCAGTCGACCGGGTTGTCCTTGTGGAGCAGCAGGTAGGGACTGGATTCGGCGGCGAGCCGGTTTTCGTGCCGTTCAGGCGCCGCCTGGGTCGTGCTCGGCGCCGGGCCGCCGGACGGCGCTGCGGGTTGCGGCCGCGTGTCGCGGAAGACCCAGCCGCCGATGAGCCCGGCAGCCAGGACCACCACGGGGCTCACGATCCAGCCGGAGTAAAGTCGCTTGAGGACCATGGGTGCGGAAAAAGGCAACTCCCGAGGGAATGTGCCGCAGCTTCCGGCATTCTACGCTCTCAGGCCCCACTCACAAGCAAACACGCCCAAAGGTAGTGATCTCCGTTTGGCTGGATACCGCCGCATACCGAGCCAGCTTCGCGGGCAACCGCGGTTAGCTGCTGCGTCCGTGGGGTCGATCGCCCTGGCCGCCGGCCTTGCCCTCAGGAATGACCCATTCAGGGACAGGGATTGCGGGAAGACGCGCGATGAGTAGCAACACGCCCGCGACGATTACCAGAATGGGGACTTCGGTGTTCACGGTCAGGCGTCCGGTTTGACGCAAAAGAGAAAGGCAGCTTGCGATGATGAAGAAGGGGCCGACCACTGCCGTGACTTTGTCCCACCCGCCTGTCACCAGAGCCAGCACGCCGACCATGGCCAGGCCCAAGGTCCAAACCCAATCAATGCCGGGTGTGACTCCAAGGGTCGTGAGCAACCAGCCCGTGCCGACAGTGATCAGCAGAATGGGAACGATGAGCGTGCGTTTGTCAGCGTTCATACCGCGCTACTCGGGATTCAGCTATGGGGAGCGAACGATTCCGCCTCGAGCGGGACGGCGGCATCCGCTTGTGCGAACTCGGATCAGGACCAGCCTGCGGTTGTGAGTTTTGCGTATCCTCGCCATCGACTCGGCGAAGTTCAAGTCTGTCGGGGTATCCGCCGCTTTGGTAATGGGTCAGTTTGAAATCCGACCCCCCCTGTCCCGGCTTGGCACGGGGGACGGGTTTTCCGGCCAC
The DNA here is from genome assembly GCA_041487215.1 of Planctomycetia bacterium. Lineage (GTDB taxonomy): Bacteria > Planctomycetota > Planctomycetia > JALXBF01 > JBGPMX01 > JBGPMX01. The sequence goes on from JBGPMX010000717.1 coordinate 2,337, forward strand.
ACGGGTTCACGACCTCCGCTTTCAACGGGCTGCCAACACGCCTTGCAACGCCCTGCCGGTTGACCTATAAAGATCTCATCCCTGCCGCGGCTCAGGAGATTGGTCAAATCGGCGAATCGCATTGTCGCCGTGGCTCGGCAGCAGATTCTTCCCCGATAGCTCAACGGTAGAGCAGTCGGCTGTTAACCGACGGGTTTTAGGTTCGAATCCTAATCGGGGAGCTTGACCACCGAGCCGCAGACCGTCTGGGTGTACATTCTCGAGAACGCCGCCGGCAGATTCTACGTCGGCTCGAGCGCCGACCCCGGACGGCGGCAGTTCGAACACCACGAGATCGGGCGCGGTCATACCACATTCACGCACAAGCATGGTCCGTGGAGGCTCGTTTGGTCTGAGGCCCACGCGACGCGGGCGGAAGCCGTGGCGCGGGAACGCCAGATCAAGCGGATGAAGTCCGCGCGCTGGATACGAGAGACCTTGCTCAACGGTAGAGTCCCGACGCCGCGTCGGGATTAACCGGCGGGTTTTAGGTTCGAATCCTAATCGGGGAGCTTGACCACCGAGCCGCAGACTGTCTGGGTGTACATTCTCGAGAACGCCGCCGGCAGATTCTACGTCGGCTCGAGCGACGACCCCGGACGGCGGCAGTTCGAACACCACGAGATCGGGCGCGGTCATACCACATTCACGCACAAGCATGGTCCGTGGAGGCTCGTTTGGTCTGAGGCCCA
>JBGPMX010000718.1:0-3066 GCA_041487215.1 Planctomycetia bacterium
CCAACCGCAGCATCGCCGATCTGCACGCAGCTGGCGTGCAGGCAGGGAAGCCCGCGCAGCTCGAGAACGAGCGCACTCACCGGGCCCAGCAGGACCGTGCTCATCACCGGCTCTGGCACCGCCGGGGCCGGGTAGCAGCGCACGAGCGACGCGCCGGGGGACACGAAGAAGTCCCCCACGCCGACGCTGCGAACGCAATACCACCCGCGACTGCGGTAGAGCTCGATGCCGCCGCGAGGGAATTCCAGACTTCGGTAGATCCAGTTCCTTTTGCAAGGCTTGAACGGGCGGCCGGTCCTGCCGTTCGGCCACACGAAACAGACGTCGGCGACCAGCCCCGCACCCGCCGGACCCGGCAGCGCAAGATCTGATCGGACTCGCAGGCCGTAGAAGCCAAAGCATGCACCCCGAGCCCGATCCGCAGGCGATCCAACGGCGGCCCATGATGCGCTGGCGCGTTCGGCCGATTCGGGGGGCGTTTCGTCGCGCATCAGGGAGATCACGCGTTGCCTCCGATCAGGCTGCCCGGCGCGCGGCTTACCCGGCGCGTCCCCAACACGAAACGCCTGCCGGCCAGCGGCCGAAAACCGTTCTGCCTCTCCGCAGCCACGTCGAGCGGCTGGCCCGCGTGCTCGATCCACGCATGCGCCCGCATGGTGCCGGCGTCCAACCGCGCGCCGAGCCGCAGCTCCGCCGCGATGCCCTTCTCGGCCAGCAGCCAGGCAAGGGCGAGCGCGCGGGGCAAACAGTTCATGCGGAACACATGGCTGCGCGCTGCGCGAACCACAACCCGGCGCAGCCCAGCGATCTCGGCCGCGCTCCCATGCGAACTGTCCACCCGCCGGCGAAACCGCCGCTGCACGAGTCGCCATACCGGCAGCAGTCCCACGCACCCGACGGCGACGTCGAGCAGCAACAGCAGGATCTGAACCCGAACCAGCAACAGCAGATCGGGGTCCCAGACCAAGCGCGGCAGGCTAGCCAGCTTTCGGCTGCACCAGGCCATGACGCTCCAGCTCCGTGAGAAGTCCGTCCACGTCGCGCGCAATCTGCTCGGGCGGGGCAGCGTATTCCTCTACGAGCCGAGCCACAATGTCCTCCGGCGCACCCCCGGCCGCGAGCAATTCCCAAATCCGGCTGCCGGTCCCCCCCAGGCTGTAATAACTGCCCGAGGCAAGGTCAAGCAACACCGTCTCGCCGTCGAGCTCCTGGCACAGTACCCCGGCGCCGGGCTGAAACTTCTTCCCCATGTTCTACGCTTGTGCTCCGCGAAAGTTGACCGCTTTGCCCCTGCAGCACACCCGGGGTAGATCCGCAGCGGGTTGCCAGTGAGAAAAATAAGGTGCGGTGCCCCGGTACACCCGCAGTGCCCATTGCCGGACCCGGGCACCACACCCATGCTTCAGATTTCGAGGGGCGCTTACCGGGGCCACTCCGGCGCTGAGGGATACCATGGCCACGGCGCATCCGGACCTCCGGGCACGCCAACGCCCGTCAACATCGACGAGGTGATCTACGAGGCTGACCGTTGAGGAGAGAGAGAAAGTCGCAGACAGCATCTTCTTCCCTAGGCCGCCACTCGAACCAAACCACAATGAAGCAATGGCGACTGCCTGTCAACAAGAATCTCACGCGCCATGGAAGCACCAAAGAAGCGGTACTGGGTCAGTTTGGCTGATACCCCCCTTCCCCCCCTTGCTAAGGGGGGAAGGGGGGGTCGATTCTCAAACTGACCACTACCAAAGAAGCCACTGGCTTGACACGGGCGGATAACGCCTGATAAAGTTCTGCCGCCTGATTTTCCTTCCGCAGTGCCCTTCCCGTGATCGCCCCCTTTTGGCGTCGGTGTGGCGGGCGGCCGCAAGACAAGCGCCGGTCGCGCCTTGCCTACCCCTTATCACTGCCATCAGTGAGGAGCACTACCTTGGAAGGACTACTCGAGCTCACCCTGGACAATGTGGTCGTAGCCCGGCTGCGCGGCGGCGGAGTCTTGATCCGGGACGCGCAACGCCCGGGCCGGTTCGTGATGCTCGAACATGAAGAGATCGGTGAACTACTCCGGTTCCTGAGAGAGCAGGACGCCGCCACGCCTCAGGTCTGCCACGCCACGAGCCGCTAAAACGGTTCGTACGTGATAGAGCGTAGAAGCGGCCGCGCGCTCGACTCGTTTGCGCTTGCCAGAGCTGTCGTCATTGCGTTGAATGGTAGTGACGAGGCGGCGGAGACGGGTGTTGCTCAGGAATGGGCGACCGGAGAACGTCACGCCGCCTCGTTTTGCTTTCGAGGCCGGCGTGGACGCGGTCTGAGTCTGTCTGAAGGAGGCTGGGGTCTTTTTTTGCGCACTCGGGAACTGAACGAGGCGGCGCGACGTTCTCCGGCGGCCGACACGAGGCCGCGCCCGTCCGCGCCGCCTCGTTCTTTGCTCTTCTGAACCGAGGCGAAACATCGCCCGATCCGTTCAGAAGTCGCCCTGCTTCACCAGGGCTGCGGGAATATGCTCCATCCGCCTCGCACGCCTCAGCGGCCATCAGGAGCGAATGCGGCGCACCTCGCTGTCGGAGAGCGGTAGGGCCGTGAACTGAACTCCCACGCGGCTCCCCTCACACCAGACAATACGGCCCGGCACGCAAGTCACCGACGACGTCTCCGTCTTGAGCAGCACGCGCACGACTTCGCCGGGATGGAGCTTGCGATCGGCAGGCAGATCTGCCACGCCGACGCCCTCGGGCGACACATCGCAGATCCGCACCGGCAGATGTTCCGCGCCGCCGAGGTCGAGCCATGCTCCGGCTTCCGCCGGGAACCGGGGTTGGGTTCGTCGTTCCTGAGACATTTGGGCTCTCGCTCCGTCGGACTGGGCCGAGCTCTTCCGCCTGCCCTAACTGGGTCCAACAAGAAGCGGTTGAGCGCGGGCGGCGTGCCGGGCAAGAGCGGGCACATCCTCCGCAACAGGATCCATGGGCGTGCTGCGAAAGTCCATCCCCTAAACAGGGTATTCCCGAAAGAGACCGGTCATGAGCACAAAGTGCGAGCTCGGAGTGCGTGGCTGCTCGAAACAACTGTGAA
>JBGPMX010000719.1:0-3064 GCA_041487215.1 Planctomycetia bacterium
CGTTCCTGCTGACGCTGGACGTGCCGACCCAGGCGTTGCGGCGCTCGGCCGGCGGTTGGCTGCTCTTCGTCGTGGTGCCGGTTGGGATCGTGTTCCCGACCTGGCTGCGCTTGCGTCGCAAACTGCTCGGTGGCATGAACGCGGTGGTGGCGAGCGTGCTCGTGTTGCTGGCCGGTTTCTTGCTCCGCGTGGTCGTGCTGCGTCTGCTGCCGGCGGCGGTCGCGGCAGCCGCACCGCTGCATTAGAATAAGCCGCGCGGAACAACCCCGCCCGTTGCCCACCAGCCGTGCCCGCCCACGGCGAAGACGCTCAAGACGCACCGATGGAATGCTCCATGAATCACCTCGTGAACCTGATGCTGTTGTCGCTGATGCTCTGCGCCCCTTTCCACTTGGCGCGCGGTGACGACGAAGCGGGGGAGCTGATCGCGCGAATCCGGGCCGTGGGTGCCGAAGGAGCGGGATCGGCCGCAGCCCGCGCCGCGCGCGACGCGCTCGCCGCCCGGGGCCCCGACACGCTGCCCTACCTGCTGCTCGGCATGGATACCCCCAACACCGTCGCCGCCAACTGGCTGCGCACCGCGTTCGACGACATCGTCGAACGCGCTTTCGCGTCGGATCCGCGGGCCATCCCTAGCGACGAGCTGCTCCGCTTTCTGCTCGACGCGAAGCGACAGGGCCGCGCACGCCGCCTGGCGCTCGATGTGCTCACCCGGCTGGACCCCGCCAGCCCCGATCGCATCCTCCCCCCCCTGCTCGATGATCCCGAGTTCCGCCACGACGCCGTGGCGTATGCCGTTGCGGAAGGGGACCGAGCGGCCACGGCGCAGCACCCTGACGATGCGCGCGCCGCGTACCGCCGCGGCTTCGACGCGGCGCGCGACGCCGATCAGGTGACGACCACCGCGGCCAAGCTCCGCGCAGTCGGCAGCCCCGTCAGCATCCGGCAGCACATGGGATTCCTCACGGCCTGGCACCTGATCGGCCCATTCGACGGCCCACAGTTCCGCGCGTTCGCCAACGCGTACCCGCCCGAGCGTGAGATCGACCTTGATGCGTTGTACGACGGCAAGGGCAGCAAAGTCGGGTGGAAACGCTACGAGACACCGGACGAGTTCGGCACCGTTGATCTCGTCAAGGCCCTGGCCCCCGCGGACGATGCGGCGGCCTACGCCTACACGCAGATCGATGTGCCGCGCGCGATGGCTGCGGAACTGCGCGGCGGGGCCGATGACAACCTGACCATCTGGGTCAACGGCGCAAAGGTGTTCGCCAAAGAAGAATGGCAGAACGGCACGCGGCTCGATCGCTTCATCGTGCCGATTCGCCTGCGCAAGGGGGCGAACCAGATCCTGCTCAAGGTGTGCCAGGGGCCTGCCTACGTCGACCCTGGCATGGCGAACCTGTGGTCGTTCCAAATCCGGCTATGCGGCCACGACGGCCGGGGCATTCCCGTGGAGCATTGAGCGAAGGAGGCCTTGATGAATGGTGTGGCTGCGCTGCGGCGCATCTTTGGCGGGGTCGCCGTCTGGCTCTTCATGGCGGCCGCGAGCGCGACGGCCGGTGATTGGACTGGCTGGCGCGGGCCGCGCGGGGATGGCACGTGCGACGAGCCCGATGCGCCCGAGCGCTGGAGCGCGACCGAGCAGGTTCGCTGGAAGGCGGATCTGCCCGGCAAGGGGGTGAGCAGCCCGATCATTGCCGGGGACCGCGTCTTCTTGACCGCCTCGGACGGGCCGCGGCACGACCAGCTCCACGTGCTCTGCCTGGACGCTCGCGACGGTCACCTGCTCTGGCACCGCCGATTCTGGGGTACGGCGCCGACGCTCCGGCATGAGCAGAAGAGCTCGATGGCAACGCCCACGCCGGTCACCGACGGGAACCGCGTGTGGGCCTTGTTCGGCAGCGGCGATGTGTTCTGTCTTGAGACGTCCGGCGATCTCGTCTGGTGCCGCTCGCTGGCACAGGAGTACGAGCCGTTCCAGAACCGGTTCGGCGCCGGCAGCTCGCCGGTGCTGGTTGGCGATCTACTGATTCTCCAGTGCGATCACTGGGGGCAGTCGTACATGCTGGCGATCGATCGGGCAACCGGCAAGAACGCCTGGAAGACGGACCGTTCGGAGCACATCGCCTGGAGCAGCCCGCTGGTGCTCGAGGTGGATGGCGCCCCGCAGTTGGTCATGTCCGCGACATTTCAGGTCAAGGGATACGACGCGCGGACCGGTCGGCAGATCTGGGCGGCGGGAGGGCTCACGCGCGAATGCATTCCGACCCCGGTCGCGGCCGATGGGCTGATCTTCGCCGTGTCCGGGCCGAAGGGGGAGACGCTGGCGTTGCGCGCGGGGGGCCGCGGCGACATTACCGAGTCCCATGTGGTGTGGCGCAGCACGCGTGCCGCTCCGTTCGTGCCTTCCCCACTGGTCGTCGGCGGGCTGTACTACGTGGTCGATGACCGGGGCATCGCCTGCTGCTTCGACGCGCAAAGCGGGGAGCGGGTCTGGCAGAACCGGCTCGGCGGGGCCTTCACCGCCTCGCCGGTGGCCGCGGGCCGCCTTCTCTACTTCATGGACGAGGAGGGGACAACCACCGTGCTCGAGGCCGGTCGCGCGTTCCGGGTGCTGAGCAAGAACCGGCTGGACGAGCCGGTGTTCGCGTCGCCGGCGATCGCCCGCGGCGACCTCTTCATCCGCACGGATCAGCACCTCTTCTGCATCGCGGGCGCAGCGGCATCGGCGGGCGGCACGCCCGGCGCGAATCGCTGAGTCGATCTTTGCCCCGTGGACACAATACAAGAAAACGAATGGGAAAACGAATGGGGTCAGGTCTTGAGTTTTGACTTTTGTGCTTTGAGATTCCGTTCCAGATCACTCAGCAACCGATCCCAGGAGCGGTCTCGTACGCGACGTTCCGCTGCGCGCCGAACCACTCGCGATATCGCCGACGCATGGACCGCACCGAATCGCTCGGCAAGCTGTCCCACCGGCAACGCTGCATGTTCCCGCGCCAGGTACACGGCAGCCGCCCGCGCGTCATTCCCGTGACGTCGCACCGCCAATAAGTCCCGC
>JBGPMX010000720.1:0-3064 GCA_041487215.1 Planctomycetia bacterium
CCGGGACACATCAAGGAACAGCGGTTCCCGGAGTCGCTGCTCCGCGTGCTGGAGCAGGTAAGCGCGCGCTTCCCGGGCTGCCGCGGCCGACCTTACCCTCAGATCTCGCAACACCGCCCGCTCTCGGCTTATCCATTATTGATGCGCCCGGCCTCGCTCTTGACAGCATCTTTACGCTGTCCCGCGTAGGATTCTCTTGGGCGACACGAACGAGGAGGGACTCTGAATGGACCTGCTCATGCTGGCTGTCATCCTGTTGTTCTTCGCGGCGTCGTCCGGCCTCGTCGCGCTATGCGAACGGTTATGAGAGATGACGATCGTACCCCGACGCGCCAGCACCGCTGAATGGTGCCTCGCGCGCTTCAGGCAACCGTGGAGTTTGATCGGGAGGAAGCAGCTCCGTGCTCTCGTACTTGCTCGGGATCCTGTCTCTCGCCGTCGCGTTGCTTGCGATGGTCCCTCTGCTCGCTTGGCTACGCGAGCTGAGGGCAGGTTCTCAGGCGACAGCCACGCGGCCCCGGAGTGGTGATACAGGAACGCACCGAACGCGGGCAATGCTGTTGGCACCCCGATCTTCTTCCAACGGCAGAAGAGTTCCCGCGTGGCGACCCCGAGAGGGTACACGATGACGCTCTATGTGATCAGTGCTGCGCTCGCCTTTGTGCTCTTGGCGTATCTGACCGTGGCTTTGCTGAAGCCGGAGTGGTTCGCATGACCGCCAACGCTTGGCTGCAGATCGGGCTCTATCTCGTTGTCCTCGTGGCGCTCGTCAAGCCGCTGGGCTGGTACATGGCCCGCGTGTTCGAGGGGCGGCCGTGCGGGATCGAGCGGCTCTTGGGTTGGATCGAGCGCGGTATCTACCGCGTGGCAGGCGTACGCGTCGCCGAAGAAATGGACTGGGTTACGTATGCCAAGGCCATGCTGCTGTTCAACCTCATCGGTCTCCTGGCCGTGTACAGCCTGCAGAGAACCCAGCCGCTGCTGCCGCTCAACCCGCAGGCGCTCCCAGCGGTGACCCCAGATTCATCCTTCAATACCGCGGCCAGCTTCGCTACCAACACGAACTGGCAGGGCTACGCCGGCGAGAGCACGATGAGCTACCTCACGCAGATGCTGGGGCTCGGAGTGCAAAACTTTCTGTCGGCTGCCACAGGCATCGCCATGCTGCTGCCGCTCCTTCGGGGTTTCGCGCGTCGGTCCGCGGCGACAGTTGGCAACTTCTGGGTCGATCTCACACGGAGCACGCTCTACGTGCTGCTGCCACTCTCGTTTGTGCTGGCCGTCGTGCTGGTGAGCCAGGGGGTCGTGCAGACATTCGCGCCGTATCCGAAGGTGTCGCTGGTGCAGCCCAGCCGGTATGACGAACCGATCAACGGCGCGGATGGAAAGCCAGTGCTGGACGAGACCGGCAAGCCGCGGACGACGCCGGCCGAGCTGACCGAACAGACCATCGCGGTCGGCCCAGTGGCGTCGCAGGTTGCGATCAAGCAGCTGGGCACGAACGGCGGCGGGTTCTTCAATGCGAACTCGTCGCATCCCTTCGAGAATCCCACGCCACTCACCAACTTTCTGGAGCTGCTGGCCATCCTGCTCATCCCGGCCGCGCTGTGCTACACGTGTGGGCACATGGTCGGGGACACGCGACAAGGCTGGGCTATCCTGGCCGCAATGCTCGTCGTCTTCGTGCCGCTTTTGATCGTCTGCGTGCGGGCCGAGCAGTCGGGCAACCCGACGCTCGCGGCGCTGCCGGTCGATCAGCGCGCGAATCCCACCGCGCCGGCACAATGCGGCGGCAACATGGAGGGGAAGGAGATCCGGTTCGGCATCGCCAATTCGGCGCTGTGGGCTACGGCGACCACCGCGGCGTCGAACGGCAGCGTGAATTCGATGCATGATTCGTTCACACCGCTCGGCGGCCTGGTTTCGATGTGGCTGATCCAGCTCGGCGAGGTCGTCTTTGGCGGCGTGGGCAGCGGGCTCTATGGCATGCTCGTCTTCGCGATCATTGCTGTCTTCGTAGCGGGGCTCATGGTCGGGCGTACGCCCGAGTACCTCGGCAAGAAGATTGAGGCGTTCGAGATGAAGATGGCGTCGCTGGTCATCCTGATCCCACCGGCTGTCGTGCTACTCGGCGCGGCCGCCGCCGTGGTCCTTGCCTCGGGCACGTCGAGCATCTCGAATCCCGGCCCGCACGGGTTCAGCCAGGTACTCTACGCGTTCTCATCGGCGGGGAACAACAACGGCAGCGCATTCGCCGGGCTCAACGCGAACACGCCGTTCTACAACATCGCGCTCGGCATCGCGATGCTGATCGCGCGCTACTGGCTGGCCATTCCCACGCTGGCCATCGCCGGGTCGCTCGCGCGCAAGAAGCACACGCCGCCCGGCGCGGGGACGTTGCCGACGCACACGCCGCTCTTTGTGGCGATGCTCGTCGCTGTGGTGGTTCTGGTCGGCGCGCTGACCTACTTCCCGGCGCTCGCGCTCGGCCCGATCGTCGAACACCTGATGCTGGCAGGGTAGGAGGCAGACCGTATGGGTAACCAGGTCAAAGCGCGCTCGCTGTTCGAGCGGCGGATCGTCCGGCAGGCGCTGATCGACTCATTTTGCAAGCTCGATCCGCGCCACCAGGTCCGCAATCCGGTCATGTTCACCGTATTCCTCGGCAGCCTGCTCACCACCGGGCTCTGGATCCAAGCGCTCGGCGGGAGCGGCGAGGCGACCCCCGTGTTCATCGCCGGTGTTTCGGCATGGCTCTGGTTCACGGTGCTGTTCGCGAATTTCGCCGAGGCCATGGCTGAGGGCCGGGGCAAGGCGCAGGCGGACGCGCTGCGCAAGGCGCGCCGCGAGCTCTCCTCCAAAAAACTCGACGAGCCGCGGCGCGACGCCCGTTTTCACGTCATGCCGGCCGCGTAGCTTTGGCAAGGGGTAGCGGTTCTCGTCGATCAAGGCGTTTATATACCGTGCGACGGCGACGTGATCGACGGCATCGCCTCGGTGGACGAGAGTGCCATCACTGGCGAGAGCGCCCCGGTCATCCGCGAGAGCGGGGGAGACCGATCGA
>JBGPMX010000721.1:0-3049 GCA_041487215.1 Planctomycetia bacterium
CGACACATTTCGGGAAGATGCCCAGCGCTGCGGTGAAGAAGCGCAGGCTGCCCCACGTGCCGCCGAGCAGCGCGGCCAGCGCCGCAAAGTAGGCCCGCGGCTTCCGCGCCAGAAAATACGCGTGCGCGCGGAGGATCGCCCAGGACAGGAACGGCTCGAAGCGCGCCCGCCGCACCAGCGGGACCGCCTCGGGGTGCATCCGCCGGCCGGGCTCGCGCAGCAGCGGGTAGATATCAACGGACACGCCGGACCGCTCGACGGCCAGCATCTCGTATAGCACGAACGTCTCGGTGATCTTCGGGAACCGCGACATGATGTAGGCGACGCGCACGGTCGCCGCCAAGCGCGGCTCGCGGGCCAGCTCCCCACCGCGGCCGGGGACCGGGCCGGCGCTGCGCGGACGCGACGCCGCAGCGAGAACTTCGGTCGCTAGTACGCTTATCACAACACGCGCCCGGAGACGCCGAGCAGGTGCCGGGTGATCGCCATGCGGCCCAGCTCCGGAAACACCCGGTCGATGCCGAGCAGATCGCGGTTGAGCCGCAGCACGAGCAGCGAAACCAGTCCGGCCGCCAGTGCGGCCACGTAAATGGGAGGCGCCATGGCCCACTCGAGCACGACCAAGACGCAAGACGCGGCGGCGATCAGGCAGTAAACCCGCCCGTACCGCCACCGGAACAGGCTCACGCCGGCCCGCGCCAGGCCCAGCTGGTACAGCAGATTGTGCAGGATCAACGTGCCACAGGTGGCAATGGCGCCGCCGAGCGCGCCGAAACGCGGGATGAGCGCCAGGCTGGCGCCCAGCCCGGCCAGCGCCGCCACGGCATCCACCAGCACGATGTAACGCACCGCGCCGAACACCTTGAGCGTCAGCGCGTTGAAACCGAGGGCCGCGTTGCAGTAGTAACCGAGCGAGAGCAGCGCCAGGACCATTCCCGAGCCCGCGTAACGCGCGCCGAACAAGAGCACCACGACCGGCCGCGCCATGGCGAACGATACGGCGAAGATCGGGAACGACAGCGTCGTGATCCAGATGGCCGTCTCCCAGTAAAAGTCGTTGACCCCTTCGGAGTCCTTGCGGGCGAACATCCGCGCCGCACGGGGCATGAACAGGAAGCGGAAGCTCTCGAAGACCACCAGGTTGAGCTTGGCGACCGGCAGCACCGCGCGGAACTCGGCGACGCCGCTGGTGCTCCCGAAGTAGTCGAGCAGGAACACCACCAGCGCCGTGCGCATCAGGAACACAACATCCGAACTGAGCAGCGGGATGCTGAAGCCGAAGACCTCGCGAAATGGCATCTCCATGCTGCGCAGCCGGAAGTGGCGCAGGATTCCCTGCTGGCTCAGGATTCGCACCAGGATGGCGGCGTACGCCGCGGTGCCCAGCACGCCGCTGACCAGGTAGGCCAGCGCAAGAATACGGACGTTGCTGTGCGCCAGGATGAGCACGGCCACCGCGGCCAGCTTGAGTCCGGGCCCCAGCACGTGCTTGCGCAAGAAGATGGCGCGAGGCCCGGCGAAGGTCGCGAACAGTCCGAGCAGCAGCGAATCGAACGCCTGCACCGGGGCCAGCGCGATCAGGACGAGCAGCAGGGTGACCGACAGCGGGCTGCTCGCCACCGACTCGACGATCACGCCGCGCAAGGCGAAGGCGGCAGCCACGATGGTCGCGCCAAGAGCGAACACGGTGCCGACCATCATCACAATGGTCCCGAACACCTTGTTGTAATTGCCTTGCTCGTGGTAGATCGGCACGAACCGCGTGATCGCCTTGTCCAGGCCGAGCACGGCCACGCTCGCCGCCAGCGACACCATCGACTGCGCGTACGCGAAGGCGCCGAAGTCCTGTTTCGAGAGAAATCGCACCGTGAGCACCTGGGCCGCGAAGTTGATGCCCAGGGCCAAGAGCCGGCCCACCAGCAGCAGGAACGAGCCGCGAATGTTCTTGCGCGCCGCCGCGTCCGGCGCCGCCCGGTCCTCCGCCGTGCCGCACGCTACCGGCTCGGGCTGCCCGCTCGGCCCCTCCGCAACGGGCGCCTCGTGCCGGCGGCAGTCACTCACGCGGGCGGTCACGCTAGCTTGATCGGGTTGCGCGTGCATCACCGGGGCTTGGTCGCCATCTCGCTGGGGCGGGCCGCGTCCGTGCCGGCCATGCCGGGCGGCTCAGGCGGCAGCAAGGCAGACGCCGCGGCACGCGCGCGGGCCACGGACCCGGTGGTGTCGCTGGCCGCCACGCGGATCATGACGACTTTCAGATCTCTCTCGCCCCCTTCTAACCTTCCACTCTCAACCGTCGCGCCCCCCGCCCCGGCACCGCCTGGGGTCGCGGGCAGCTTGGAACGCAGCATCTCCGTTTCCGCGCGCTCGAGCAGCTTGTCGAACGTGACCTCCTCGTCCGGGAAGCTGGAGACGCCCAGGTTCAGCGCCAGCCCGAGTTGGTCCCGTGCCGCGGCCGCGACCCGCTCGGCGATCGCCACGGCGCCGCTCCGCGTCGTCTCGGGCAACAACACGACAAAATGGTGATTGCGCTGCGCGATGATGTCGCAGTCCTTCACCTGCTCGGACAACAGATGCCCCACCCGCGCGGCGATGTACCGGTCGATGGTCGCGCGCTGCACCTCCTCGATGAAGCGGTCCACGCTGAGCCCCCCGCAGTCGCCCCGCGGGCCGACCGCCAGCAGCGCGAGCGGCCGGCGGAACACGCGGGCACGGCGGATCTCCCGGTACATGTCCGCCTGCCCCGCGTTGAACGGGGGCGACTGCGTCTGCAACTGGCTCACCATGATCTCCGCCACCGCCTGCTCGAACCGGAGCACGCAGTAGCCGATCTGCCGTGCCAGGATGACCGTGAGCTCGATCAGGCAAAGCTCCGTGATGGTGAACGGCAGCGCCGCTCCCCCTACCGGGTATCCGAGCAGGAGCTTGAGGCCAAAGAACGGCACGAGGGGGAGGCCGCACAACCAGGGGAGGGGCAGGCGCGCGAACCGCGGCATACCGACCAGCAGCAGGCCTACGGCCACGGCCATCCACGAGACGAACGGTGCGAGGC
>JBGPMX010000722.1:0-3030 GCA_041487215.1 Planctomycetia bacterium
AATCCTGATCGCCCATCGCATTCCTCATTCCTCATTTCGGCGAACTGACTCGGTTCCTTCGGCCGCCATACCTGTGAACGAGCGTCCGCGTTGCCGACGGTGCGCTACTTCACTTCGCCAGGAGTGCGATCGCGCTGTAGAGCACGCCGGCGGCGACGAAGATGCCGATCATGATCAGGAAGATCGCGCCGAGCGCCCGGCGGTCCTCGTCGGTCATGGTCGGTTGGTTGGCATCCGGCATCGCAACCGGCTGATGAGAAGTCGCCGTCCCACGTTTTGCTTCCGCTTCGAGCGTCGAAATGGACATCGCAAGACTCCCTGGGTGCGCCTTGCCTCGACCGGCTCGCCGGAGCCGCGCCGCTCCCGAGCCGCATCGCCGAGCATAAAGGTCGAGTTAGCAAACCGAGCGCCGATCCGAACACGGAACCGCAGATCGGTGACCGGGGCGCCGCCGCGGCACGCCTGCACCCTGGAGATTCCCGGCGATTCCATGGTTGTTCCGATTGGAATGGCCTGCCAGGCGGCAGAACATCCCTGGCGCAGATGGCTACGACGCGGTGTGCACGCCGGGCCAGTCCGCGCGCAGTTGTGACGAAACCGATCACGCCTATCTGGCGCTTGAACCTCGCGTACGCGGTTTTGTTCGGAAAAACGGCGTTCGGCGAACCGCACGTCACGGTACATGCTTTGCCCAGCGTTGTAGTGGTGGCATGGCGCTACGGTCCACGGGTCGTCGCCATCGTCTCGCGAAAGGGGGCTCCCATGATCCGCTCGGAAATCGAGAGCGATCGCACGCAGCACTGGCTGCTGGTCATGCTTCTGGTCGCGCTCGCCCTTGTCCTGGCGCTGGCAACGTCATCGGGCTACGGAAGAATGGCGTCGCCCCAGTCCGGGCCGCTGGCCGTGGGAGAGCGGCAGATGCCGGCCCGGCCGCTGCTGGTGGTGCCGACGGCGGAGCCCCGCGCCCGATCGGAAGCCTGGTTCGTGGCGCGCGAGCTGTACCGCGCGGGCAGGTGGAACGACTCGGCCCGCTGGTTCGGATGGGCAGCCGCGCAGTACCCGGACGACCCGGCCCTGGAGATGTGGCGGGGCATGGCGGCCTACCGCGCCGGGGACACGACCGCTGCCGTGACACACTGGGAGACGGTCTGGGCCGACGGGAGCGCAGCGGCGCGCGGCGGCGTCTGGCCGGCCCTGGCGCTCGCCGCCACCGCTCTCGATACGGGGGATTACGGGCGCGCCGCGGAACTGGTTCTCCCGCTCGAGGCCGATGGGGCGAACGCTGGGATCGACCTGGCGGGCGGTCTGGTCGACTACTACGCGGCCCTGGTTTACGAAGCGTGGGCGTACGAGGCGCCGAGCTACCTGGACGCGGCAGGGGAGATCGGCGGCGGCCCGTTCACGCCGCCGCTGGCCACGACCGATCCGCGGATGCTGGTGCACCCCAGCAGCAGGTCCTGGCTGGTCTTTCTGACCCGGCGAGCGCTCGAGCGCGCCTGCCGGGCGTCGCCGCGGATCGATGGCTCGGCGCACCTGGTAGCGCCGGACGCCACCGCCGAGCCGTCACTCGCACCGACCGTCGGGGAATTGCTCGAGGCGTTGGGCGCCGCGGACTTCCCGGTGCAGGCCAGGCAGAAACTCCGCGCCGTGCGGCTCTACGAATCGGCACGTGACAAACCCGAGATTTTCGACGACATCGAGACGCTGCTGCGCGGCCGGTTCGTTGCCTGAACTCGTTGGCGTTCACGCGTCAGCGTGTTGCCGTGAAGCCCACATTTGAGCCTGCCACCCGGTCAACAGGTCAACCGGTCAGCAGCTTGCGCTACGCAGTCGGGCGCTCGCTCGTAGACGCGGGCAAGGCGACCAGGAAGCGGCAGCCCGCGCCCGGCTGCGATTCGACCCACACCCGCCCCCCTTGCTCATCGACGATCTTCCGCACGAAATAGAGGCCGAGCCCGGAGCCGGTCAGATGCCGGTGCTGCGGCAGCCTCTGGAAGGGCGCAAACACCTTGGACTGCTCCGGCAGCGGAATGCCCGGCCCGTTGTCCTCCACGCAGAACACCTGTTCGGACCCGGCCCGTTCGGCCGAGACGCGGATGAGCCCGTGCTCTTTGTCCATGAACTTCACGGCGTTCGAGAGCAGGTGGTAGAACACCTCGCGCACGCGCCCCGGGTGCGCGTAGACCTCGGGCAGCTGATTCGGAACCTCGATGCGGATGGTGCGGTCGCCGATCTCGAGACGCACACGATCGAGCACGTCGTCGAGCAGCACGCGCGCGGAGACGTTCACCCGCTGGCTGGCCTGCGCGGCGGCCTCGCTCGCCACGAGCAGCTCGTCGATCATGTCCTTCATCCTCATGACGCGCGCCCGCGCCGCTTCGATCAGCCCGCGTCCCTCCTCCGGGACGCTCGGCCCGAACTCGTCCAGAAACTCCTCGCACAGCGCCGAGACCGTGGCCAGCGGCGTCTTGAGATCGTGCGACGTGAGGTGCGCGAACTCACGCAGCTCCGTATTCGACTGCGCGTACAGCTCGAGCGCCCGGCGCAGCTGGTTGGTCGATTCCGCGAAGTAGGCGTCGAGTGCCAGGCCGATGTCCAGCAGGATGAACTTGAGCAGCGAGAGCATGCCGGCCAGGTTCTCTTCCGAGCGCGCGTCCGGCTGCGCCGCGAAATGGTGGAAGCAGTGCTGGATGTACTGGTTGAAGGCGCCGAGGAACCACTGCGGCTCGAGACCGACCTCGGCGTGCACCCGCCCGATGCGTCGCCTCGCCTCGACGTACTCGGGGCGCAGCTCCGCGTCGAGCAGGCTCTCGAAGTAGCCCTTCTGGGTGATGCGCAGCCGACGCACCAGATCGGGATCGCTCAGGAAAGCCGCAGTAGGCGGGAACGAGGACAGGTGCGCGTAGAACCGATCGACGAACTCGTCCGCGAACGCGCGGAACGCGGAACGCAGCCTACGCACGCGCCGGCAATCCTCTTCGGTGATGCCCAGGAAAGCGGTGCGCTGCGCGAGCACGGCCGCCGGCGTCT
>JBGPMX010000723.1:0-3011 GCA_041487215.1 Planctomycetia bacterium
AAGCCCTCGACGCTGGCAAACAAAACTCCCGTCGCCTTTTGTATTGCCTTTTGTATTGCGTGCTAGAGTGCGGCCAACCGCCGCTCAATCTGTGCGAGCTCGGCACGCAGTTCCTTCCGCTTGGCGTCCAAAGCGTCCCGGTAGCTGGCGGTGAGTTCATCCAGGCTCCCGTCCCGATTGCTGGACGCCCGAGCCCGCCTGTAGGCGCGCGCTGTAGCCCGAACCTTGCGGCCGGAACGGGCACGCCGATAATTGGACTTCGCGACGGATGCGAACCCGCGGCTAATCTCGATGCCCTTCTCCTTCAACGCAGCGACAATTTCAGAAGGCTTTGCGTTGCGATTCTTCGCCAGCACTTCACGTACGGCGGCCGACTTGTTGACTTTCACTTTGGCCATCAGTTCTTGGCTCCTATAACAAGTTGTAACGCTTCCGTAAAACAAAGCCAGGATAGAGCGGGGTAAGCGGGTTTGTCAACTCGGCTGGGTAAGCCGTTCTCCCCGGTTACCGGGCGGGATTCACACGCGGCGAAGACCAACACCTATCACGGCGCCCGCGCCACAGAGGTTTAGCAGCCTGTTGCAGAAGTCGTAGCTGAACTGGCCAGAGTTCAGCTTACGCATTGTAAACGACCGTCTAACGTTCCAGCGAACCTGCCGGGATGCGTCTCGTGTGCACTCTCCTCGAGCGCCCGGCCGCGCGGGCTGAATTGGGGTTGAGGAAAACGGCGTGAACAGGTATTGGGTGGCCGGCACGATGGATCGCTGTGCCGAACAGCGACCGGGATGAGCGTGCGCGCCGCGGAGCGGCGCCTGCTACGGCCAGGTTATCCCGGTTCGTGGTCGCCCGACCTGTGCGCCGGAGTACCGACGGAACGTGCTCGGCGTGCGGCAGGGAATCCTTATCTTGCTGCCGCTACCGTACAAAGTCGCGGGGTACAAAGCAGGGATGCGAATTGACTGGCGCGCCCCCTTCATGCCCGGCCCGTGGACGGATACGCGAGCCCCATGACGACTCTCTGCGTGGTTTTTGCCCTGAGCCTTGGCGTTTGCCTGCTGCTCACGCCCGCCGTGCGCGCGGTGGCGCCGCGGCTCGGGCTGGTGGATCGTCCGGATGGCGTGCGGAAGATTCATCTTCGCCCGGTTCCGACCGGCGGCGGCATTGCGGTGCTCCTGGCCTCCGCCGCCGCCATCGGCATCGCCCTGGTGTTTCACAACCCGTTCCGCGACGAACTAAGCGAGCACGCGCGCGTGCTCGCCGGCCTGCTGGTGGGCGTTGTCGTCATCTCCGGCATCGGGTTGCTGGACGATGTCTGGCGGTTGCGCGGCCGGCACAAGCTGTTCGGGCAAGTCGCAGCCGTGGCCGTGGTGATCGCATGCGGGGTGGTGGTGCGCAGGATCGAGCTTTTTGGCTGGCGGCTGGATCTGCGCCTGGCGGCGGTGCCGCTCACGGGGTTCTGGCTGCTCGGCGCCATCAACGCCTTGAACTTGCTGGACGGATCGGACGGACTGCTGAGCTGCGCCGGGGCGATCCTGGCGCTAGCGCTGGCGGCGATCGCCCTCCTGGGCGCGCACTGGTCGGCCGCACTGATTGCCGTGGCGCTCTCGGGATCGCTGGTCGGCTTTTTGCATTACAACCGGCCCCCGGCCACGATTTTCCTGGGCGATGCCGGTTCCATGTCCGTCGGCTTGATCCTGGGGGTGCTCGCCATCCGCAGTGCGTTCGCGGAACCCGGCACGCTGCCGCTGGCGGCGCCGCTGGCGGTGCTTGCGATTCCGATCCTGGACACTGCCGCGGCCGTTGCCCGGCGTTGGCTGACGGGCCAGAGCGTCTACGCCAGCGACCGCGATCACCTGCACCACCGCCTGCTCCGCCGCGGTTTATCACCGCTCGGCGTGATGGCCTGGGTGTCGCTGCTCGCGATGGCGACCAGCGGCACCGCCATCCTGGCTACGGCGCTTCACAACGATCTGTTTGCCGTGCTCGTTCCCGCGTTCGTCGTGGCCGGGCTGGTGGCCAGCCGCGTGTTCGGGCACCACGAGCTTCTTCTGCTGCTGGGCGCGCTCAGCGGAAGCGGCGGGGGCGCCGCGCCGTGCACGACGCAGGCGACGGCGGGCGAGCGCCGCGGCGGCGCGCCGCCCGCGGAGTGGGCGGAATTCTGGCACGCCATCGTGCGCTGCGCCATGCGGTACGACGTGCGATCGGTGCGGCTCGATATCCACGGCCACGGCGCGGGCGCGGGCGCGCGGCTCTGCTGGGACCGGACCTACGACGCGTGCGACCCCCGGCTCTGGTGCATCGAGATGCCCCTGGATCTGGGGGCCGAGGCGGTGGCGCGAGCCACGCTGATCGGAGTTCACGAACCGGGCACAAGCTGGTCGACGATCGCCGCGCTCGCGCGCTCCCTGGCGGCGCTCGAGGCAACGTTCTCCGCGGCGGGCTCGGCGGCCCAGTCTCGCCGCGCCGCGTGAGCCAAGCCGCTAGTCTCCGAACGCCGCCGCCCGCGCTCGGCACACGTCGCGCGCGGCCGTGTCCGCCGCTGCCGAAAGGCATGCCCCAAAAAGGGACGCGGGACGCGCGGGCACCACGGCCTGTTCACCGCGAACCGCGGCCAGCCTGTTCGGGGTGAGCGGCGGTCCCGGCCCGGCTCGTGTCACCGAAGGGAACGGAGTGCGCGCACGACGCCGACCGGTCCGCGGATCACGGACGGCAAAGGTCTTTTCCGAGATGCACCCGGACTCAGCGGATAGTTGCCAGGCGATGAGCTTTCTGCGCGCGCGGCGGATCGTCGTCACGGGGGGCGCCGGGTTCCTCGGGCGGGCCGTGTGCCGGGAACTCGAGCAGCATCAGCCGGCGACTCTGTTCGTCCCGCGCAGCGTGGCTTACGACCTGCGCGAGCGCGAGGCGATTCGTCGCATGATCGCGGCGGCGCGGCCCGAGTTGATCATCCATCTGGCCGCCGTGGTGGGAGGCATCGAGGCGAACCGCCGCCATCCCGGCCGGTTCTTTTA
>JBGPMX010000724.1:0-2996 GCA_041487215.1 Planctomycetia bacterium
AGATGGTGACGGTGCCGTCGTCCTCGATCTCGATGTTGGCTCCGCCGGACTCCTCTTCGAGTCGCCGGATGTTCTTGCCGCCCGGCCCGATGAGCAGGCCGATCTTCTCGGGGTTGATTTTGACCTGGATGAGCCGCGGCGCGTATCGTGAAATCTCCGCGCGCGGCTGGGCGATCGTGCCGCGCATGGCGTCGAGGATCTTGAGGCGGGTGTCGCGGGCCTGGGCGAGCGTCTTGCGAATGATCTCCTCGTTGATGCCGGCGATCTTGAGATCGAGCTGGATGCCGGTGATGCCGGCCGCCGTGCCGGCCACCTTGAAATCCATATCGCCGTAGTGGTCCTCGTCGCCGATGATGTCGGAGAGCAGGACGTAGCGGCCATCGGGCTCCTTCACGAGGCCGATGGAGATGCCGGCGACGGGCGCGGTGATCGGCACGCCGGAGTCCATGAGCGAGAGGGTGCCGCCGCACACGGACGCCATCGAGCTCGAGCCATTGGACTCGAGAATGTCGGACACGACGCGGATCGTGTAGGGGAACTTGTCGGGCCCGGGCACGACGGGTTTGAGGCTGCGTTCCGCCAGCGCGCCGTGGCCGACCTCGCGTCGGCCCGGGCCGCGGATGGGCCGGACCTCGCCGACCGAGAACGGCGGCATGTTGTAGTCGAGCATGAACCGCTTGGTGTATTCATCGGAGATGCCGTCCACGCGCTGGCCGTCGCCGGCAGTACCGAGCGTGGTGGTAACCAGCGCCTGGGTCTCGCCGCGCGCGAAGATGGCCGACCCGTGCGTGCGCGGCAGCGCGCCGACCTCGCAATACAGCGCGCGGATGTCTTGAAGGCCGCGGCCGTCCGCGCGACGCCCCTCCAGGATCAGGTCGCGCATGACCCGCTGCTCCGCCGCATAGTAGGCGTCGCGCACCTGCTGCTCGGTCGGCTGGCCGGCCGCCGGCTCGGCGCCTTGCGGCACCAGCTCGGCCAAGGCCTTTTCCAACAGCGCCGAGCCCGCAGCACGCCGCTCGAGCTTGCCGACAATCTGGTTGATCTCTTTGAGCTGGCTGTAATAGCGCTCCCGGATGATGCCGACCGCGGGGTTGGGGGCCGGAGCCACGAACGGCTGGCGCTGCACGCCGGCCCGCTCGACCAGCTCGCGCTGCATCTCGATGATCGGCAGCAGACTGCGGTGCGCGTGCATGATCGCCTGATGCATCTCCTCCTCGGGCAACTCCTGGCCGAAGCCCTCGATCATGAGCACCGACTGCGCGCTGCCGGACACGATCAGGTCGAGATCCCCCTCGTTGAGCTGGAGCGCGGTCGGCATGAGCACCAGCTCGCCCTTGACCCGCCCCACGCGGATGGAGCCGGTCGGCCCCTGGAACGGGATGACGCCGGCGACCATGAGCGCGGCCGACGAGCCGATCATGGCCAGGATGTCCGGATCGTTCTGGCGATCGGCCGAGAGCGTGGTGATGAGCACCTGGACCTCGTCGCGATAGCCGTCGGGGAAGAGTGGGCGGATCGGCCGGTCGACCAGTCGCGACGTGAGGATCTCCTTGGCCCGCGGCGCCCCCTCGCGCTTCATGAAACCGCCGGGGAACTTGCCCGCGGCGTAGGTCTTTTCGCGGTAGTCGACCGTGAGGGGGAAGAAGTCGATCCCCTCGCGGGGCGGCCCCGAGGTGGCCGCGGCCAGGATCACCGTGTCGCCGTACTGGACGATCGCGGCACCGTGCGCCTGCTTGGCCAGCTTGCCGGTGGAGATGGAGAGTGTTCCGGCGCCAATCGGACGCTCGACGCGTACTTCACGAAACTCGTGCGGCATGAAATCATCACCCCGTGATGGGTCGAGGAAGGGATGTGCGACGGGCTTGACCGGGCGCCCCGGCAGGGTAGCGAACCACCGGGTTCACCCCGGCGGGACACCGCAGGCTGAGCGGGCGGGGGGCCGGACGATCGTGCGATCGGCCGGCTGATCGCGGACTAGCGGCGGATGCCCAGGCGATTGATGACGCCAAGATACCGGGCCCGGTCCGTGCCGCGCAGGTAGCGCAGAAGGCGGTTGCGCTTGCTCACCATCATCAGCAGCCCGCGACGGCTCGCGTGGTCCTTGCGGTGGTTCTTGAAGTGCTCGGTGAGCTCATTGATGCGCGCCGTCAGGAGCGCCACCTGCACTTCCGGCGAACCGGTGTCGCCGTCCTTGCGGCGATACTCGCTGATGATTTGCGTCTTGCGATCTTTCGTGACAGCCATCTCGTACCTGCTACCTCAGCGGGCCCCGGCTGGTTAAAACCAGGAAACCCTTGCAATCAAACCGATCCTCGAACTTACAACTGATCAACCTTTTCGTTGCGATTAATTTAGCGGCGTGCGCGCGATTTGCAAGGGGAAATGGGGAGAGACAGCCGCGCAGCCCACCACGGAGACACCGAGGCACGGAGAAGCGAAGGGAACACGCAACGCAGAATAGTCGCAGACGAGACGGAACCGCAGAGACGCGGAGAGCGCCCCGTTCAGAGAAACCTTCGAATTCGCCGCTTCGTCGTGCGGTATGTCTCGCATTCAGATTTGGGGTGTCTGTGAGCTAAGTCCTCTTCTCCGCCATCGCATCTGGTGCTTTGACCTCCGCGGTCTCCGCGTCTCTGCGGTTCGACCGCTTGCGACTTTTTTTATCTCTTCGTGTCTCCGTGGTTGTTTTGCGCGCCGGTCAGTTCTCAAAAAGTCCGTCGACGAACGTGTCCGGGTCGAACGGTTCGAGGTCGCCGAGCTGCTCGCCCACGCCGACGAACTTGACCGGCAGGCCGACCTCGCGCTTGACTGCCACCACGGCCCCCCCCTTCGCGGTGCCGTCCAGCTTGGCCAGGATGATCCCGGTGCACTGCACGGACTTCGTGAACAGCCGAGCCTGCTGCACGGCGTTCTGGCCGCTCGTCGCGTCGAGCACCAGCAGCACCTCGTGCGGCGCCCCCTCGATCTGCCGGCTGATGACGCGGCGGATCTTCTCG
>JBGPMX010000725.1:0-2994 GCA_041487215.1 Planctomycetia bacterium
AGCTGCCTTAACCTGTACAAGCCGACGCGCCCGCGCCTGCTCGGCGTGACGCCGGCCCTCATCGACCGCGGCGGGTTTCGCTTCGCCGAGTCCCTGGCCGCATCGCCCGAGGAGCGCGCGAACCCGTGGCGGCTGCTCGATCGCACGATGCCCGAGGGGGTCCTTGCCGCGCTGGGCGACGCGAACACCGTGCAGTGGATCCTGCACCTGGGGCTCGGCAAGTCCCTGCCCATCACCGCGGAAGACGGCCGCACGGTCCAGCTCGAAATCATCGGGCTGCTCGACCAGAGTCTCTTTCAGAGCGAGCTGGTCGTTTCTGAGGCGAGCTTCCTCAAGCTCTTCCCCGCTCAGGGCGGCTACTCGTACTTCCTGATCGATACGAGCGGAGCGAACAGCGGGCCCGGCTCGGGCTCGGACGCTCGGCTCGCGACGCTGCTCGAAGCGCAGCTGAACGACTACGGCTTCGATGCGGCGGCGACGGCGCAGCGGCTCGCCGAGTACCACGCGGTGGAGAACACCTATCTCTCGACGTTCCAGACGCTCGGCGCGCTCGGCCTGCTGCTGGGCACGGTCGGGCTCGGCGCCGTGCTGCTGCGCAGCGTGCTGGAGCGGCGCGGCGAGCTCGCGCTGCTGCGCGCGGTCGGCTTCCCGCGCACGACGCTGGTCGCCCTGGTGCTCGCCGAGCACGGCTTCCTGCTGGTCGCCGGGCTGGCGATCGGAGCGGTGTCGGCTCTGCTCGCGGTGGCGCCGCGGCTCTGGAACGAGGCGAGCGGGGTGGGGTGGCTTTCGCTTGCCCTCACGCTCGGCGCCGTCTTGCTGGTGGGCCTCGTCTCGGGTCTGCTCTCGGTGCTCGCCGCGCTCCGGGTCCCGCTCATCCCGGCTCTGCGCGCCGAGTGATCGTATGGAACTCGCGCCGGCTTCGCCTTAGAATCGGCTTCCGTCCCACCGGATGCGCAACCGCAGAAGAACCCAGCCCGATCAAGGAGAACCCGATGAAGTCGAACGTGTGGCTTCTCTTCGTTGTCGGAGCCGTGCTGTCCTGGGGCGCCTATGTGCCGGTGCTGCACGAGGGGCAGAAGACGCTGGGAGGCAGGCCCGGCGAAGGAGCTCTGCGTGCGTTCCTTTGCGTGGGGGTCGCGTACTTCTTCACGGCGGTGCTGATCCCGATCGCGCTGTTCTTCGCGGGCTGGGAACCGCCCCGGTTCAACGTGACCGGCACGATGCTGGCCACCTTCGGCGGAGTGCTCGGGGCGGCCGGTGCGCTCTGCATCATCCTGGCGCTCAAGAACGGCGGCAGTCCGCTCTACGTGGCCCCGCTTGTTTTTGCCGGCGCTCCGGTGATGAACGTGCTGGTGACGATGGCCTGGAAGCGCACCGTGATGCCCCACCCGATGTTCTTTGCCGGCATTCTCATGGCCGCGGTCGGTGCGGGGATCGTGCTCTATTACAAGCCGGCCCAAGCGGCGCCGGACGGCGCCGCGAAGACCGCCGCCGCCGCCCCGACGACAATCGTTCACTGAGGACCGATGTCACCCGCCGAAGCGATCGAGCGCATCAACACGATTGTCGCGCACGCATGGATGGTGCGCACGTTTCTCAAGCACGCACCCGAGTTCGAAGAGGATGCGGAGCGCATGGAGATCCCCCGCGCGATCTTCGACTTTGCGCGCGCGGTCGAGGCACGCTACAGCGCGGCGGACGCCGACGGGTATCTCAAGATGGTCCGCAAGAAGCTGGGCAAGCTACGTGCGGCGGCCGATCGGTTCACCGCCGAGCAGCCGGACATTTCGAACCACACCAACTTCCAGCAGGCGGCCCTTTCGCTCACCGGCTGCGTGCGCGCGATCGAGCAGACGCTCGAGGCGGTCAGCTCGAGCGAGCAATAAGCCCGAGAAACCTGCGCTGAGCCGTAGTAGGACGCACAATCCTGTCCGTCGCACCATGACGGACAGGATTGTCCATCCTACGGGGTGAGGGACAAGATTGTCCGTGCTTGGCTCGGTGGTTAGCCGCCCGGCCGACGGATCGTGAAACCGCGCTGGGTCCACGCGGGATCGGTGTACTTGTCGCGCACGAGTTGCCGCACGAGCGGCTCGGGCCACGCGCCGGCCGGCTCGCACGCCGCCCACGCGGCGCGGAGACGCTCCCGCATCTTGCTCGGGTCTCCGCCGATGTTGCGCAGGAAACCCAGGTGATCCCGGCCGGCGCGGTAGTCCGGCTGGCGGCGCGGCTCGCGCAGGCAGCGCGCGATCCGTGCCAGGTCGAAATCGACCAGGATGGAACCGTGGTGCAGGAAGTGTGTGCGCTGGCGGCGCTGCGCGTTGCCGCAGAACTTGCGCTCACCGCGCGCCAGGTCGCTGGTGCCCGCCTGCTCGATGCCCGCCGCCAGCGGCTCGAGCGCATGCCGCACGCGGTCCAGCACGTAGCGGTGCGACGCGGTGATATCATCCAGCCCAACCGCCCGGTCATAGCGCAGCACCACGGCAAAGTTGAGGCAGCCGGGGCCGATCAGCACCGTCCCGCCGCCGCTCACGCGCCGCGCAACGGCTACGCCATCCGCCCGGCAGTTCTCGCGCCAGACGTCGTCGTCTTCACTGCAGTTCTTGCCGAGCACGACGAAGTAGGAATGGCTCTGCCACACCCGCAAGAACTCGGCCTGCCCCTCGGACTCGGCGGTAATCAACAGCGCCTCATCCAGCGCCAGGTTCTCTTCGGGAGTAGGCAGGCTGAGATCGAGGAATCGCAAAGCTGCCCCGCCATGCTTCGAGGGACCTAGGCATCCCCCTCGGACTTGGACGCCGCCCCGCACCCTACCCTCTCCTCCGCATGAACCATGAGCGCGGGGGCGAGGGGACCGGAACCCGGGGGAAGCACCGAGATCCTTCGCTGCTCGTGCCTCGCCGGCTCAGGATGACAACCTGCCTGACTCCTGACTCCTGACTGCTGACCCCTGACTGCTGACCCCTGACTGCTGACCCCTGACTGCTGACCCCT
>JBGPMX010000726.1:0-2982 GCA_041487215.1 Planctomycetia bacterium
CAACCCGTAGCGGATCTCGCAGTGCCGCAGGTGGTCATGCAGGAGGGGTGATGGAACGGTGGAGCGTTTCGAGAAATCCTCGTAGAGCTGGATCGCCTGCCCCCAGCGCCCGCTGCGCTCGAGCTCCTCCCCCTGCTGGAGCAGTGCGTCGAAGTCGGCCGGGGCACTCGCCGCAGCCGTGTCGCCGCGGAGCGATCCGAGCGGGGCAAGAGCCAGCAAGAGACAGAACGCGCGGGCTGCGATCTGAGCGATGCGACGGTCCAAGGCCCAATCTCCCTACCGCGCTGGGGTGTTACTTCTCGGCAGGATGAATCCGAAGAGCTACAGCCCGAATATAAGCCACGATCGCGCGACCGTCAAACGGCCGAGCGGCCCGCTCGGCAGCGAGACGCCCGAGAAATACGGCTACGCCGATCGGGCAGCCTGCGGGTTGTGCGGCGAGGCCACCGGCTGCGCTTTTTGCCGGCCGCGCGGGGCTGGTACAATTCCCGCCATGAGCGGCGATGGCCTGTACACGCTGGAAACACCCGAGCACATTGAGGTGGATTACGAGCTGGCCGGAGTCGGCTCGCGCTTCTGCGCGATGCTCATCGATTGGGTCGTGATGTGGCTGTCGATCCTGGCGCTCGGGTGCCTCACGCTCCTTCTGGACATTGGCTTGTGGGGGTACCTGGCTCAGGATTTCGGTCCGCGGGGAAACCGCGTGGGGGGTTGGCTGACGTGGCTGAACGCCGCGGTCTTCGCGGCCATCTCGATGCTCCTGCTTGGGTATTACGTCTTCTTCGAGTTGTTCATGCGCGGGCAAACTCCGGGAAAGCGTGCCATGCGCATTCGCGCTATCCGGGACGACGGGACAGCGCTGGGCGGCGCCGAGGTGCTGGTCCGCAATGTCGTGCGCATCGTCGATTTCCTGCCCGCTTTCTACGGGCTGGGCGGTGTGATCGCGCTCGTGCATCCGCATAGCAAGCGGCTCGGGGACATTGCCGCGGGGACCATCGTGGTCAAGGAGCGCGAGTTGGATTACCGCGCGCGATCGGACAAGAAGTACGCGCTGGCAGCGGCCCCGCTGCCGATCACGAACGGCGAGCTGTCGGCGGAAGAGCGGCGGCTGCTCCAGGGGTTCTTGCAGCGCCGGTCGGAATTGCTGCCGGAGGCGCGGCAGGGGGTGGCGCGGCGCCTGGCGGAGCCGCTGTTCCAGAAATACGGCGGGGTGTACCGCGACGCCGAGCCGTACATCGAGCGGCTCGTGGTGGGTCGGCATCATGAGCGTTGAACAGCTGGTAGGCGAGCGACGTCCGGCGTGGGACCGGCTCGGTGCCATCGTGGATCGGGCGTACCGCCGCGGCCCGCGCCGGCTGTCGGCCGACGAGCTCTACGACCTCATCCATCTCTACCGCGATGCGAGCGCGGACCTGGCGCGGCTGCGCGCGTTCGAGGCCGATCCCGCGCTGGTGGACCAGATCAACCGCCTTGTCACGCGGGCGCACGCTCAGATCTATCTCCGGGAGGACCGCGCGCGGAGCGGCATCGTCGCGTTCTTCGGGCGGGATTACCCGCGGCTCTTCCGCGAAACGTGGGGGTTCACGTTCGCGAGCTTTCTGGTCAGCGCGCTGTTCGTCGCGATCGGCTACCGCACCGTCGAGCGCCACCCCGAAACCGTGGCGGACCTGCTGGGCGGCGGCGTCCAGGAGTTCCGCGGAGAAAAGACGGCGGCGGACATCCGCGGCCGCTTCCAGGCCGTCCCCTTCCCGCTCATGTCCAGCTTCGTGACGTGGAACAACATCAAGGTCGCCCTGACCGCAGCCGCGCTGGGGATCACGTTCGGAATCGGCACGCTGTATGTGCTCATGGTGAACGGGGTGATGCTGGGCGGGTTCGCCGGCGCCTACGCCAAGAGCGGTGTCGCCGATGTGTTCTGGTTGACGATCCTGCCGCACGGTGTGCTGGAGCTGAGCGCCATTGTGATCGCGGGGGGTGCCGGGCTGCTCATGGGGTATGCGCTCTGGTGCCCCGGACTGCGCACGCGGCGGCGTGCGCTGCGCGACGAGTCCATGCGGGCGCTGAAGCTCGCCGCCGGCCTGATTCCGGCGTTCCTGGTCGCGGGCTTCCTCGAGGGCTTCGTCACCCCCAGCGACCAGATCGCGGACGGCTGGAAGGCTGGCCTGGGCATCGCCGTGGGCTGCGTTTTCTGGGCGTACCTCCTGCTGGCCGGACACACCAGGGCCGCTCTCCGCCCCGCGCGCGGCCAGCCCGGATCACGGCCCGGCACCGCGCGTGCCACCGCGGGCACGGGCAGCGCGGCGCGGGGACGCCGCCATGCCGAGCGCGCGGGGTGGTGATCCGCTCGACCAGTCATGGCTTTGCCGCGGCGCCCGCCGCGCACGGCATCCCCTTGCGGCGCCGGATCAGAAGCGGTGGCGCCGCTTGAGCTCGAGGTAGCGGTCGAGCAGCCGGGGGGTGAGTTGACGCGGGTCCACGTCGAGAACATCGACGCCTTGCCGCCGCATACGGGCGAGAGCCTCGCCGCGGCGCCCGAGCATCTGGAGGGCCACGGCCTTGGCAAAGCAGTCGCTGGCCTGCGCCGGGCGGGATGCGGCGCGTGCCTCGAGCTCGGGATTGCGCAGCGTCACGCACACGGGCAGGTGGTGCCGCACGAATCGCGCCGCGTAGGCCAGCAGCGCGGATGACGCGTC
Organism: Planctomycetia bacterium; assembly: GCA_041487215.1. GTDB lineage: Bacteria > Planctomycetota > Planctomycetia > JALXBF01 > JBGPMX01 > JBGPMX01. The sequence goes on from JBGPMX010000726.1 coordinate 2,694, forward strand.
CTTGTCGATCACGTCGGTCAGCATGATGATGAGCGACCGCTTGCGGTGGCGCAGCGAGAGAAACCGGCAGGCCAACTCGTAGTTGGGCTCGCGCAGCCGCGGCTCGATGCGGTACAGCGCCTCGTTCATGCGCCCGAGCGCGCCGCGCCCCTTCAGCGGCGGCAGGTAGGCCTCAATGCGGTCGCTGAAGGCCAGCATGCCGATGTAATCCCCCTGCTTCATCGCGACGTAGGTGAGCAGGATCGCCGCGTTGATCGCGTAGTCCAGCCGCGACAGCTTTTCCACCTGC
>JBGPMX010000727.1:0-2979 GCA_041487215.1 Planctomycetia bacterium
GGCAAACCGCCCAAGAAGGTGATCGTCGTCCCTGGCAAGCTCGTCAACATCGTGAGCGGGTAGCGGGGCGTACGTCAGGTTTTCGAGCCCGACACGGCCGACGCCGAACCGAGTCAGGCTGGAAAGCCTGACGTACCTCTGTCTGTGAACCTACGTAGCGAATGGGGGTGCCAGCTCAGCGGCGCCAGGTGCGCGCCTGGTCGCGCGCCCAGCGGTCGGCGGCGACGAGCGTGTCCAGCGTGGGGTGGGAATCGAAGTTGTGCTGCGCGAGCACCGCGGACGAGCTTCGCACGATGTCGTTGAAACCGATCTGGCTGGAAAGGAATCGTTCCACCGCCACCTCGTTGGCCGCGTTCAGCACGGCACCGCACGTCCCCCCGCGTCGCGCCACCTCGTGCCCGAGCCGCAGGGCGGGGAAGCTCGCCGGGTCCGCCGTCTCGAAGCGCAGCGTGCCGATCTGCGCCAGGTCCAGCCGCGGGGCGGGGCAGGGGAGCCGCTCGGGGTAGCACAGCGCGTACTGGATCGGCAGCCGCATGTCGGGCGGGGACAGCTGCGCGATCACCGACCCGTCCACGAATTCGACCAGCGAGTGCACGATCGACTCGGGGTGCACCACCACCTCGATCTGGTCCGGGTCGAGCCCGAACAGCCACTTGGCCTCGATGATCTCGAGCGCCTTGTTCATCATCGTTGCCGAGTCGATGGTGATCTTCGGGCCCATCTGCCAGGTGGGATGCTTGAGCGCCTGTTCGGGCGTGACCGCTTCAAGCCGCTCGGCGCTCCAGCCGCGGAACGGGCCGCCGGACGCGGTCAGGACGATGCGTCGCACCGCCCGCCGCTCGCCGCAGTGCATGGCCTGGAACACCGCGCTGTGCTCGCTGTCCACCGGCAGAATGTGGGCGCCGTGGCGGCGCGCCAGGTCCATGACCAGCGGCCCGGCCAGGACGAGCGTTTCCTTGTTGGCCACGCAGACCGTCTTGCCCGCCTCGAGCGCCGCCCAGGTGCCGCGCAGGCCGGCCGCGCCGACCACGGCCGTCAGCACCACGTCCGTCTCCGGGTCGCTCACGATGCGCTCGATGCGATCCGCCCCCTCGAGCAGCTGCACGCGGCCGTTCAATCGCTCCCGGTCCGAGGCAGCGAGCCGGCGGTCGTCGGTCAGGGTTACCCAGTGCGGCTGGAACTCGCGCGCCTGCTCGCACAGCCGGTCCCAGTTCGAGTGCGCGGTCAGCGCACGGACCGCGAGCCGACCCGGCAGAGAGCGGACGACGTCGAGCGCACTGGTGCCGATCGAACCGGTCGATCCCAGAATAGCGATACGCCGCATGGAAGTTGGGTCCTCGCCGCGCGGGCCCGCGCGCTCGCACACCTCGGCCGCCTGAGACAGCGGGTGCAGCGCCGCGACCGGCGTGGACGCCGCTGTGGCACCTCGTTGGCACTCGCCGGTCCAGGGCAGGGCCAGGTGGGACGCGGTAGAGCTCGTGTTGATCATTGTAGCGACGCTCGTAACTGGAAGGGACGGATCGTGCCATCACCGTGCGGGCGGCACGCCCGGAATGCGGGCCAACCGCCACGGAGTGGCGGGCCACCCACCCACGGGGTGGGCAAGTATAGGGCGAAACGGGCCTGGCGGCGTGCCCTGTGCTGGGCTGCTGGCGCTGGTGCTCGGAGCGAGGTGCCTGGTGTCGGACGGGGTGCACGCCGTGTCGGATCTAACGGTTTCGCCGGCTCTCCCGGCGGTCGCCCCTTGGATGCCGTAGGACGGACAATCCTGTCCGTCCTCGTGCGACGGACACGATTGTCCGTCCTACCGCCGCCGAGGCTTCCGGCGGTGCGGCTCACGACGTGCGTCCAGCCGGCAGCGTTTGCCCCAGATCGCTCGTTCGCGTAACCGCTCCGGGGCGCAACCCCATGCGGCGGCAAGCTTGTTGATGGTTGACGCCCCGAGCCGGGGGGCGTAGATTTGTTGGTGCTTTTTGGATTCCCGAAGCGCGCCGATCGAAGCACCCCAACAGCACCCCAACATCAGGGACGCCTGCCGCATGGAAAAAAGGCCCCCCAAGGGATCACCCAAGCCCCTCTGGCGTTCGAACTACTGGGTTTTCCTCGTTATCGGCATCCTGGCTCTCGTTGCCATCCAGTCACTCGCCTGGCCCCCGCACCGCGCCACGCTCATCTATTCCGAGTTCAAGGAGCAGATCCCGCGCAAGACGCTCTCCGAGGTTCGTGTCGGCCCGTCGGAAATCGTCGGCAAATGGGAGAAGCCCAACGGCGAGGTGGTCTCGTTCTACACCCCGCGCCGCGGGCTCGAGCACAATGATCCGGATCTGGTCGAGCAGCTCGCGCGCAGCGGCGTCACGTTCGGCGGGGACAGCGACCCTTCCGGCCTCCAGGCGATGCTGCTGTACCTGATCCCGAGTGCCCTTCTGGTCGGGTTCTTTTTGTACATGATGCGGCGGATCGGCGGCGGCGGTTCGGCCATGGCGTTCGCGCGCAGCCGTGCGCGCATGTACGGGCAGGAGGAGGTCGAGATCACATTCAATGACGTGGCCGGCATCGACGAGGCGGTCGATGAGCTGCGCGAAGTGGTCGAGTTCCTCAAGACGCCCGAGAAGTATCAGTCGCTGGGCGGCCGCATCCCGAAGGGCGTGCTACTGGTCGGCCCGCCGGGCACGGGCAAGACCCTGCTGGCCCGCGCCGTGGCGGGCGAGGCGGGCGTGCCGTTCTTCAGCCTCTCGGGCTCGGACTTCGTCGAGATGTTCGTCGGTGTCGGCGCCGCCCGCGTGCGCGACCTGTTCCAGCAGGCCGATATGAAGGCACCCTGCATCGTGTTCATCGACGAGCTGGACGCGCTGGGCAAGACGCGCGGCGGACACCCGATGGGCGGGCACGACGAGCGCGAGCAGACTTTAAACCAGCTGCTGGTCGAGATGGACGGCTTCGAGTCCGACCGAGGCGTCATCATCATGGCCGCGACCAACC
>JBGPMX010000728.1:0-2977 GCA_041487215.1 Planctomycetia bacterium
CCCAGACGCGCCGTGCCGCCTGCCGCAGCTCGGCCGGGCACGAAGGATCGATCTGCTCGACCGCGTCGCGGTGCATCTCGATCACGCGCAGCATCGGGTCACGATTGACCACGTACCCCTCGAACGGGCCCAGGTTCGCCGCGTGCTCGGCGGAGCTCAGGTAGGCCTGGCCGGTCATGATCGCCGTGATCGCGCCGGCAAGCGCCCGCCCCTCGTCGGAATCGTAGGGCAGCCCCACCGACATGAGCAGGCTGCCCAGGTTGGCATAGCCCAAGCCGAGCTGCCGGAACTTGTACGCGTTCTCGGCGATCCGCGGCGTCGGGTAGCTGGCGTTGGAGACCAGGATCTCCTGCGCCGTGATGTAGATGCGCACGGCCGCGCGGAACGCCTCGACGTCGAACGAGCCGTCGGGGCGGCGGAACTTCATGAGGTTGAGGCTCGCCAGGTTGCACGCCGAGTCGTCGATGTGCATGTACTCCGAGCAGGGGTTCGACGAGTTGATCGGCGCCGTGTTCGGGCAGGTGTGCCAGCGCTGGATCGTGTCCTCGTACTGCAGCCCGGGGTCGCCGCAGAGCCAGGTCCCCTCCGAGATCCGCTCCATGAGCTCGCGCGCCCGGAACGTGCCGAACACCTGATCCGTCATGATAGCGCGGGTGTGCCAGGCGGCGTCGTTCTCGACCGCCAGCAGGAAATCATCGCTGGCACGCACCGACAGGTTCGCGTTCTGGTACATGACGGAGCCGTACGCCTCGTCATTGAAGTTCGAGCTGTAGCCCTGCCGGATCAGCGCCTGGGCCTTCTTCTCCTCCTTCGTCTTGCACTCGATGAAGTCCAGGATATCGGGGTGCCAGCACTTGAGCGTCTGCATCTTGGCGGCGCGGCGGGTCTTGCCGCCGGACTTGACCACCGAGGCGATCGCGTCGTAAACGCGCATGAACGACACCGGACCGCTCGGCCGGCCGCCGCCCGAGAGTTTCTCCTTGCTGGACCGCAGCGTCGACAGGTCGGTGCCGGTCCCGGAGCCGAATTTAAAGAGCATGGCCTCGCTGCGCGCGAGCTCCATGATCGACTCCATCGTGTCGTCAACGGACTGGATAAAGCAGGCCGAGCCCTGCGGGAACTCGTAGCTCGCTGTGACCTTGACGGCCGTACGCGTCTTCGGGTCCCAGCGGTAGTTGGACCCCTGCCCTTCGACCCCGTACTGGTGGTACAGGCCGACATTGAACCAGACCGGCGAGTTGAACGCGCCGTACTGCTGAAGGCAGAGCGTGGTGAGCTCGTCGTAGAACCGTTCGCCGTCGCCGCGCGACGCGAAGTAGCCGTCGCGGATGCCCCAGTCGGCGAGCGTGCGGGTGACGCGGTGGATGAGCTGGCGGACCGAGCGCTCGCGTTCGGGCGTGCCCACCTCGCCGTAAAAGTACTTGCTGGCCACGACGTTCGTCGCCAGCTGGCTCCACGACTTCGGCACCTCACAATCCGTCTGCTCGAAGATCGTCTTCCCCTTCTCGTCGCGGATCACCGCGGTGCGGCGCTCCCACGTGACGACATCGAACGGGTTCTTACCGTCGGTGGAGAAGTAGCGCGGCACGCGCATGCCGCGGCGATTCCCTTCCGGATCGGACCTGGATTCGAGGCTTGGCGCCCCGGGCGCCACCGCGGTTCGCCCGTTTCCACTTTTGTGCTCAGCATGGTCGGCCACTGATGGGACTCCTTCCGTGAAGACCTCGCCCACGATTCCAGTTTTGGCCCCGTAGCCTGGTTGGACTTGGCAGTTGGAATGCTCGGAGCTGGCCTTCTCTGAGAGAACCGAATCAACCCAGTGCTCTGCATGCCGGCCACGAACCCACGGCATGCAGTATATACATCTGTATATATACTAGACCAACAATCCGCCCTGGAAACTCAGCCATAAGGAGTCTATGGGAAGGGACAAACGGACCATCACACGCCGGAATGAAAACCAGAATTTTGGGAGCGATGCTCCCATATATCGGCCTTGAGGCGGATCATACCCCAACAGATCGCGGTGTCAACGAAATTTTCGAGACTGTTCTTTTTTTGAATTCATCACGCGGAAGGCGTGAGGCCGGCCAGCGAACTGGCTGCGGATTTCGAGCCGCCCGTGGCCGCCTAGAGCCGTCGCGCACGGTCGCGCGGTCAGCGAACCGGATCTCGCAAGCGACTCGAGCCCTGCGGATGGGCCCGGGCCGGTGACACCGCCGGTGACACCGACCGTGGGAGACGCGGCGAGTGACTCGCCACCGGACGGCGCGGCAGCGGGCGAGACCAATGCTGCACGCGCCCCCTTGTCCTTGCGAGCGGCGGGGTTGATCCCCGTCGTCCTGGCGAGCGGCACGCTCAAGCGGGGGCAACGATCTGCTGGACGCGGATGCGGGTGTGCCGCTGGCGGTGGCCGGTCTTGTGGTGGAAGTTTTTCCGGCGTTTGAACTTCTGCACGACGAGCTTCTCGCCCCGCGGGTGATCGACCACCTCGGCGACGATCTTCGCGTTTGCGACAACCGGCGCGCCGACGCGCACTCCCTCGTTGCCGCTATAGAGCAGCACGCGGTGGAATTCGATGGCATCGCCGACGCCGGCGTCGCGGAAGTCTACGTCGAGCTCGTCTCCCTCGGCGACTCGGTACTGTCGGGCTCCGTCTTCAAAAACGGCGTACATGATTCGTCACTCCTGGCGCTCGCGTCGTGATCGTGCTCGTCGTGCTCGTCCTGCTCGTACAGGGGGGGGCCATTATCACCGCTCGGCCCCGAATCTTCCAGAGCGCCCACGTCGCTTTCGATGCCGCCGCTTTCGGTCGGGGTTTCGTCGTAGCGCGCTTCGAGTTCCTCGCTGCGAACGGTGTCGGCATCGCGGGGCGGGCCGGGGGGTGCAGCGCCACGTCGGCCGCGGCCTCGGCCGCGTCCCCCGCGGCGCCGGCCGGACCGGGCGGGGCGGCCTTCGGGCCCCGCGGGCGGCGGCG
>JBGPMX010000729.1:0-2975 GCA_041487215.1 Planctomycetia bacterium
GGCCGCGCACGCAGCCGCGGAATCCGCGACGCCAGGCTACTCGATCGCGTGCCGGGTGGCGTTCTCTGAGGATCCCGCCATGACCGCCCCGCTGGATCGCGGCGTGCGCGACCAGATCGGGCGGATGTTCCAGGCGGTGCTGGGTCCGGAGCTCCGCTTCCGGTTTCTCGAGAGTGATCCGGCGGCGGGGCGGAACGATTTCTCGCTGGATGCGCTGGACGCCGCGCGGGCGGCGCAGGCCTGGCCGGGGCCGGAACGGCTGCTGCAGGTGGGCATCGAGCGGCGGCAGAACCGTTTCGTGGTGCAGGCACGTGAATGGGATCCACTTTTCCAGCGGCTCGGGCCGCTGCTCGAGCAGGAAACGAATCAGCGCGATCTGGTGCCGGACACGGTGGCGCGGCTGGCGATCCGCGCGTTCAGCCCCGTGGCAGCGGTGGTGCGGGCGCGCGGTGCCGCGGTCCGCATCGAGTTTTTCGGCGGGGAACGCATCCACGCGCACCGCGCCTGGCTGGGGCTCGAAGGAGATATGGGCCTGGAGTTGCTCCGCGAAGAGGCGCAGGACGTGTCCGGTCCAGACGGCGCCCGCGTTCAGCGCACGCGATATCGCCGCACGTTCCTGGCGCTGCGCGGCTGGCGGCCCGACGCAGCGGATTGCGAACTGGTCGGACCCGACTCGGCCCTGCTGCGCGACGCCGGGGCCAGCACCGGCCTGCGCTATCTCGCCCGCCCCGCCCCCGGTTCCGTCCGCGCCGTACGAGTTCGCGCGGTTCGCCAGGAGACCCGCGCGCCGCAGGAGGGATGCGAGGTGTTCGCCTCGAACCGGCCGGACGCGGCCGACCCAACGAACGCGCGTGGCATCACCGACCGGGATGGCATGGCGCAGTTCGAGGTGGACTCGCGCGGCGTGCAGTTTGTCACGCTGCAGTACGAGGGGCTCATCGCCAAGGCGCCGCTGCTCCCCGGCGTCAGCCCGGACCCGCTCGTCTTCGAGCTGCCCACGCGCGGCCACCGCGACGAATACGTCCGGACGCTGCGACGCTTGAACCAGGAGCTGGGCGACCAGGTGCGCGAGGACAACCAGCTGCGGCAGGACCTGAGCGCGGCCGTCAAGGCCAACGACCCCGCTCGGCTCCGCGAGCTGCTCGCACCGCGCGACGAGACCGGGCGCATCCGCTGGGAGGAGGCGGATCGCCGCATCAGCGAGATCGAGGCGGCCGCACGGGTCGCCGGCGAGGACGTTGCGGCGCTCGCGGACCGCGTCCGGGCCAATGCCCGCTCAGCAACCCGATCGCTCGATCTCGATCAATACGCCGAATGGGTGAAGCAGCTCGACAAGGCGAACGCTATCCGCGCCCTGACCGGCCGGATCACCGAGCGGCAGCGCGAGATGGACTGGCCGGCGCTGGTGCCACTGTACGAGCAGCTCAGCGCCGCGGACCCGGAGAACGCCGAGCTGCGCGCCAAACTACGCCGGCTGCAGAACGACCTGCGCGTGAAGAATGACGACCATGAGAAGGCGCGCGGCTTCGTGGACGGCGAGTTCAAGAACATCTCGGTCGCCGAGCTGCCCGACCGCTGGGGAGACATGGAACGAGCCGCGCGTACGCTGCTGTCCGCACACGACCACCTCTGGCTGCTCAAAGTGCGGCGTTCGCTCGTAGCCTGGTCGCGCGAGCTCGCAACGCAGGTCCGCGATCTGGCCGATGCAGTCCGGGCCGCGGGCGACGACCCCGCGCGCAGCGAAGAACTGGACGACCGGCGCAAGAAGCTCCAGGACGTGCACCGCGAGCTGAGCCAGCTCTACGGCGAAGTCAACGCCTACCTCAAGGGGCTTGACCTGTAGATGTCCGTTCGCGGCGGTGACTCCGAAAAGACACGCGTCGGCCAGCCCTGCTTTTGACCCTGGCCGTTCGAGGCCATACAATAGTTGAGACTGCGCGTCGCTCGAAGCGGCGTTGACAAGAAATACGCGAGCTGATAATGAGCCGGCTCGAAAACCTTCCGGACGCCCAAACCGTGTCGCATAAGGGAGAGCTTGGGCGTCCAGAGGGTTTTGGCAGAGGCTCGATCGCCGGCCAAACCCTGGAGACACTGACCCCACCATGCCTGAAATCGCCACGTCTCGAGACACCGACGCGCTCGCGCGGTGCCAGGAAGTCATCGACTACCAGTTCCGAAGCACGGAGTTGCTGCGGGGGTCGCTCACGCACGCATCGGGCGCCGACAGCCGGCTCACCTCGAACGAGCGGCTCGAGTTCCTCGGCGACGCCATCCTCGGCAGCGTGGTCTGCGAGCTGCTCTACCACCAGTTCCCCGAGTTCCTCGAGGGGGACCTGACCCGGATCAAATCCGTGGTCGTGAGCCGCCGCACCTGCACAAAGATCAGCCGGCAGCTCGGCCTCGAGCAGTTTCTCATCCTGGGCAAGGGGATGAGCACGCAGACGCAGGTGCCCCCGTCGGTGCTCGCCGATGTCTTCGAATCGCTGATCGCCGCGATCTACCTGGACGGCGGCATCGAATCGGCGCGGGGCTTCATTCATCGCCACATGGGCCCGGAGATCGAGCGCGCCGGCAACGGCTACCACGGTGGCAACTACAAGTCGGTCCTGCAGCAGCTGTCGCAGAAAGAATTCGGCTCGACGCCCGTGTACCAGGTGTTGGACGAAAAGGGGCCGGACCATAGCAAGTGCTTCAAGGTGGCCGCGCAGATCGGCCGCCAGTACTACCCGCCCGCCTGGGGCCGCAATAAGAAGGACGCCGAGCAGCGTGCCGCGATGTTCGCGCTCTGCCAGATCCACGGCCAGGAGCTGCCCGCGGACACCGAATGACCCGCCCTGTCCTCCCGGCGCTCGCCCCTCTATAATCCCGGGTCGGTTCTGGACGGCGCCCTGCGATCCGCTCGAGCCGAGCGGGATTGCTTCGCGGCCCTGGCGCCGGGCTCCGCTCCGGATGACGGGATGGCGCTCGCTCCTTAC
>JBGPMX010000730.1:0-2971 GCA_041487215.1 Planctomycetia bacterium
AGCTCGCTGCCGCGGTTGGCCGCCTCGGCACGGAGCCACACGTCGTACTGCTCGTCCTCCTCTTTGTACGTGGAGATCGGCGCGCCACCGACCAACAGCTGCAGCGCCGAGGCCACGGTGCGAACCGGGATGTTGAGGTCCGCGGCGCGCGCGCGATTCACCAGCACGCGCAGCTCGGGCTTGCGCATGACCAGCGTGGTGTCGACGTCGACCAGGCCGGGTACCGCACGGAGCCGGAGCAGGAGTTTGTCCGAGTATTCGTGTAGGCGAGCCAGATCGGGCCCGAGCAGGTGGAAGTCGAGCGTGGAGCCGCCGCTGTTGCCGCTCGAGGCCGGGTTGACGTCGCTGACGCTCGAGCGGAGGTCGGGATAGTCGTCCAGGATGAGCCGGGCGCGGCGCATGACGTCGAACTGCGTGGTCGCGCGCTGCTCCAGGTCGCTCAAGCGGACGTAGATGGACCCACGGGTCACGTCTCCCTGCCCGCGTCCAGAGCGGCCGGTGGTATCGCCGATGGTCGTGAGCAGGTGGACGACTTCGGGCAGCGTGCGCAGCCGCGCCTCGATCTCGCGGAATAGTTCGTCGGCGCGGGCCAGCGTGGCACCGGGCGGTGTGATCACCAACACATCGAACTCGCTCTGGTCGTCGCGTGGCATGTAGTCCAGGCTGGTGCGGCGGTAGAGCGGCACGGTGCTGGCGGTGACGGCCGCGGCCAGCAGCAGCACGACGCCGCGGTGCCGTAGCGACCAGCCGAGCAGCGCCGCGTAGACGCGGTCGGCCACGCGGTAGAAGAGGTGGGATTTCGACGACGCCGCCAGTGCCCCGCCCGCCCCCCGGTGCAGCTTCAGGAACCGCGAGCAGAGCATGGGGGTGAGCGTGAACGACACGAACAGGCTCACCAGGATGGCGAACGCGATGGTCAGGCCGAAGCTGTGGAACAGGCGGCCGATCCGCCCCTCCATGAACGCCACGGGCAGGAAAATGACGACGAGCGACAGGCTGGTAGCGAGCACGGCCAGTGCGATCTCGCGCGTGCCGCGGCGCGATGCCTCCACGGCGTCCAGGCCCGACTCCTCCATGTGCCGGAAGATGTTCTCGTGCACCACGACCGCGTCGTCGATGACGATGCCGATGGACAGCACGAGCGCGAGCATCGTGATGTTGTTGAGCGTGAAGCCGAGCATATTCATGAACAGAAACGTGGTGACGACCGATGCGGGAATGGCCACGGAGGCGATCAGGGTGGTGCGCCAGTCGTGGATGAACAGCAGGATGGTGCCGGAAACGAGCAGGGCCGCCAGCAGCAGGTGCCCTTCGACCTCGTTGATCGAGCGGCGGATGAAGCGGGCCTGATCGCGCACCACCTGGATCTCGATGTCCTCGGGCAGGCCGCGGGCAAGATCGGCCAGGCGTGTTTTGACGGTCTCGGCCACCGCCACGGTGTTGACCCCGGACTGCTTCTGGATGACCAGGCTGACGGCGAAGGTGCCGTCGAGCCGCACCAGGCCGCGCGGCTCCTCGATCATGTCCGCCGCCCGGCCGATGTCGCCGAGCCGCACCGGGTAGCCGTTGCGAGTAGCGACGATCAGCTCAGAGAAGCGCGACGGATCCTCGATGCGGCCCATGGTGCGGAGCACGAGCTCGCGTGCGCCGGCGTCCACGCGGCCGCCGGGCATCTCCAGGTTCTGCGCGGCCAGGCTGCGCCGCACGTCCTCGACCGACAGTTCGTAAGCCTGAAGCTTGTCGGTATCGATGGTGATCTGAATGGCGCGGCGCCGCCCGCCGTTCAGCGATACGGCACCGACCCCCGGCAGCGTCTCGATCACCTCCTTGATCCGCCGCCGCACGATCTCGGTCAGCTCGCGGAAATCCCGCTTGCCGCCGATAGCCAGCGTCAGGATCGGCACCGAGTCGGAGTCGAACTTGTCGATGATCGGCGGGTCGGTCCCCGGCGGCAGCTGGCGGAGCACCTGCCCGACCTTGTCGCGCACCTCGGCCGCCGCCGCGTCCGGGTTCTTCTCGAGCCGAAACCGAACGAAGATACGCGACATCCCCTCGGAGGTCGTGGAGCGGAGCTCGTCCACGCTCGAGCAGGTATTGAGCACCTCCTCGAGCGGCCGGGTGATCTGCGTCTCGACCTCCTCGGGACTGGCGCCGGCCAGCGTGGTGCTCACCGTCACGTACGGCAGCTCCAGGTTCGGGTAAAGGTCGACCCCGAGCCGGGTGTACGAGGCGATGCCCAGCACGATGGGCAGCATCGTGAGCATCGTCGCGAACACCGGGCGTCGGATGCAGAGATCGGTGAGGTTCATAGCCGGGTTGGGCGATCCGGACGTAACGGTTGCGCTCGGCAGGGGCCGATACGCCGTAATGTCGGGTGCATGGCCTTACCCGGTGGCGAGGAGACCGGCCGGGTGGCGGAGCGCGGGGGCGTTGTTCGTTTCCCCCTCGGGCTTCGACCCCGCCTCGTCGCGGATCGCGTCCTGCTTGGCAGGGAGCGCGGGCAGGTCGGCACGCGAGGCGGCCGGCGGATCAGCCGGCTCGTCCAAGGTCCCCGCCGACGGGGCGGCGGCGGCGGCGGTTTCGCTGCCGCGCTGCGATTCGGCGCGCGTTCGCACCGGGCTGCCGTCGATCAGACGCGTCTGCCCGCTGGTGACCACCTGCGCGTCGTCGGGCAGGCCGCCAACGATCTCCACGCGGTCGCCGCACACCTGACCGGTAATGACGGCCAGTGCGCGCGCTTTGCCCTGCTCGACCACGAAGATCTTCGTCACGCCGGCGAAGCGGACCAGCGCGTCCTGGGGGACGGTGGCCACCTGTGGATCGTGGCGGACCACGATGGCGCCGCGCGCGAAGCTTCCGGGCTTGATGAGCCGGCCCTCGTTGGGGAGCGTAGCCTCCACTTCGAACGTGCGGTTGGTCGTGTTGACGATCGGGCTGATGCGCGTGACCGTGCCCGGGAAGATCTTGCCGG
>JBGPMX010000731.1:0-2970 GCA_041487215.1 Planctomycetia bacterium
CTGGTCCCGCGCGGTGCGACACGCGGCAGGGGCCGCAGCGAGACCATCGAACTCACGCGGCTGACGCGCTCCACGTGCCCGGTTACCTGGGACGTTCGCGTACCGCCCGACATTCGCCTGGACCACTCGCGCCCGCCCACCGGATCGCGGGCAGGCGTCGCGGCGGAACTCGCGCGCGTCATCGCCGACGAAGTCGAACACTTGTTGATGGCATCGCACCCGGGCGAGGCCGGACGTGAGGAGGCGGTGCTGCGGCTGGAACGGATGTTTCTGGATGCGGCCGGCGGCGCGGAACCGCTGACCGCCGGTGAACGCGCGGCGGGTGACGAGACCGGACGCCGGGCGAGTGAGCGGGTGGCTCGCCTCGTCGAGCAGAACCGCAGGGCACTCGATCGCTTCGGTCTTGGATCCCTCGTCGCTCGAGCGCGCCGGGCGCCGGAATCGCCGGCCGGCTCGGAAGCGTCCGCCGCCCGGAGCGGCGACACGGCATCGACCGCGGCGTTGCTGAGAATCGTGCGGCTCGGCACTCCCTTTTATCTCGTCTCGAACGGCCCCGGTGCCTCGATGACGCTTCGCCCGTCTTACCGCGCATCGCCGACCGAGCGGGTGGCGCTCGCGGTGCTGATGGGATGCCTGGGGTCGCTGCTTTTCTTCTTCCTTGCGCACCTGCGGTCGGGGCGACGCTTCGTGCTGTCGGCCGGCCTGGCGGTTGCGGCAGTCTTCTGGTGCTGGGAGCTGAGGCCGGAGCCGATCGGCGTTCTGCTCCTGCTGTTGGCGGCGGCGGCTCTCGTGGTCGGCTCGCGGCGCCGCCACCCGCCGATCCCGCCCCCCGAGTCGGTCGTGGCGACCCCGCGGGGCTAGCTTCGCGCTCGGGCCCACCCATCGAGGTCTCGTACTCCGTCACGCTTCGGCGATGGACAGGCGAAAATGTCATCCTGAGCGGAGCGAGGGACGAGCGCAGCGAAGTATCTCGTTATGAAGAAACGAGATACTGGGTCAGTTTGAAATGCGACCCCCCCTTGAGTCCCCCCCTTAGCAAGGGGGGACAGGGGGGTATCAGCCAAACTGACCCATTACCCGAAACGAGATAGAACGGACGCAATCACGGCCGACTTTTCACTCGCTCTCGGGCACCCCTCCAATGAGGTGGGACGGAGTACTAGGCCGTCGCGGCCTTGGAGCGGCGCCGCCGCGAGCTCTTGGCTGTCTTGGCCGCCTTCTTGGCGGCCGGCTCCCGGATCAGCTCGTTGAGCTGCGTCCGCAGCTTCTGGGCCGCCCGTCCCCGCCCCTTCGACAATTCGAACACATCCGCGAACGTCAGCTCCGGGGTCGGGAAGGGAAGTTTGGCGAGCGCCTCGTCGAGCGACGAAGTAAGGCCGTACCGCCCGTCGCCCGTCCCCACCGCAATCCCGCATCCTTCGAGGAAACTCAGGTCTCGGTAGAACGTGCGCATCCCAGCCCGCCCCTGGCGAATCAGCTGGGAACGCGACCGGGCCTCCTCCGCGAGTGTCGTCAGCAACCGATAGAGCCTTGCGGCACGCCGCGAAGAAATCCGCGGATCCGGGCCGAGTCGGTTCGACGGCAACGGCATGTATCTCCTCCTTGGGCACCAAGCGCGAAGGCTAACAAATTGTCACCTCATTGACCAGAACTTCCACACGGGCCGCTCACGAAGCCCGAAAAACTGCCGCAAACTCAGCCGGCGCGAGCGATCGAGCTCTTCCGACCCTGAGACACGCAATTCTTGAGCCGCACGTAAATCTGACATAGCGGGCGGAAGAGGTCCAGCCCAGAAGTACAGCTGAGCTCGCGGGCGGGGCGAGTTCAATCGGCAAATGAATCATCCGGGCTATTCCCTATCCCCTTGCTCGGCCATGCCCCGCAGCCTGGGGCCCTCAAAGTCCTTGACCCCTTCCCGCGCGCTTCTCTAGAATCCGACCCGTCTGGCCGTCCGCACTCTTCCTGCCCCGCAGCCGCTGCGAATGATCTATGAAAATTCACGAGTACCAGGCCCGACAGATCCTGCGTGACGCCGGTATTCCGGTGCCGGACTGGCGAATTGTCGAGTCGCCGGACGCCGCCGCCGAGGCGTTCGATCAGATCGGTCGGCCGATGGCCGTCGTGAAGGCCCAGGTGCACGCCGGGGGCCGGGGTAAGGGGGGCGGCGTGAAGCTCGCCCGGTCCCGCGACGAGGCGAAGACCGCCGCGGCTCGCATGTTCGAGAAACCGCTCGTCACTCCCCAGACCGGCCCGGAAGGCAAACGGGTGCACCGGGTCATCGTCGCGCACGCGGCCGATATCGCACGCGAGCTCTACGTGGGTATGGTGGTCGACCGCGCTCGCGGCCTGCCGGTCCTAATGGCGTCCGCCGAGGGGGGGGTCGAGATCGAGGAAGTGGCCGCGCAGAGCCCCGAGAAGATCCTCACCGAGCCGGTCGACCCGTCGCGCGGCCTCCTGCCGTTCCAGGCGCGCAAGCTCTCCTTCGCCCTCGGCCTCACCGGCGACCTGGTACGCCAGGCCGAGCAAATACTCACGGCGCTCGCCCGCGTCTTCGTGCAGCACGACACCAGCCTGCTCGAGATCAACCCGCTGGTCGTCAGCCCCGATCAGAAGATCATGGCGATCGACGCCAAGATCAATTTCGACGACAACGCGGCGTTCCGGCACCCGGAATGGGAGGCCATGCGAGACCCGACGGAAGAAGACCCCGCGGAACGCCAGGCGCAGGCCAGCGGGCTCAGTTACGTCAGCCTCGACGGCAACATCGGCTGCCTAGTCAACGGGGCCGGACTGGCCATGAGCACGATGGACATCATCAAGCTATACGGCGGCGAGCCGGCGAACTTCCTCGACGTCGGCGGCGGCGCGAACAAGGAGCAGGTGACCGAAGCGTTCCGGATCCTGCTGGCCGACCCGAAGGTGCGCGCCGTTCTGGTCAATATCTTCGGCGGCATCATGAAGTGCGACACC
>JBGPMX010000732.1:0-2965 GCA_041487215.1 Planctomycetia bacterium
AGCCAGCCCGTCCACAGCCAGTAAGCGATCGCGGCGGCACTCACGAAAACCGCGGCCAGCGCGGCCGTGCACCAGGTACGGCTCTGGATGGTGCGCAAGGTCACGACGCGTAGCAAAAGAGCCCCGGCCTGCCCGGGGCCGGGGCTCTGATCGGATCGGAATGGCATGTCCTGTTCAGTGCAGCTCGTTAGAAGTCGCTGCCGATCGGCTCTCCGCCCTTGATCGTTCCGAGTGCGCCCCAGATGTCCGCGCTGACCGAATCGTTGACGAAGCGCACCGCACCGTCGGCCATCAGGACGTTGACGCCGCCGGGGTGATTGGAGGACGCGGTGATGGCGCCCGAGCCGCCGTTCCCCCAGCCGCCCGCGATCCCACAGGAACTCTTGTTGGGCGTCATCACGTGGTTGTACCCGTTGGCCGAGTGCTCGGCCGAGCCCCAGTAGCCGCCCCGGCTGTCGTAGTTCCCCAGGTACGGGGTTGTGGTGCCGGTGCACGAGGCACGCGCCATCCGCAGCGCTTGCTCGGCGCTCACGGTGGCCGCGCTCCACGGCGTCCAGTTGTAAACCGCGGTGGGCGGGATGCCGCCATCATGCACGCGGTTGCGATCGTTGTAGAGCTGCGTCCAGGCCGGCGGGTGCAGCCGCTCGGAAAAGGCGGCTGTCTGGGACATGCCGTCCACACAATCCCTATCACTGTTCGGCCGCTTACCAATGACGTTGGTGCCCCACGCCCAGAACAGGCCGTCCCCGCCCCGCATTAGAGCCGGCACCGTCCCGTAGCACCAGCGATAGTTGTTGCCTGGGATCTGCTGGCTGCGGGTGATGCTCACATCCGACGGGCAGATGAAGGCGTCCACTCGCGTACCGACCGCGGTGGTGTTGGTACCGAACGACCCGGAGCCGCCCCAGGGGTACGGGTTGGTGGAGTAGTTGAGCGAGTTGGAGAGTGCCGCTTGCTCGAGATACGGCAGCATGTGCGACAGCGGGTTCCACTTCCCCGTGAGAATCGATCCACCCGGGGTGCTCACCCAGGCCCAGTGCATGTTCGACCCGGGGAACACCAAGTAGGTGGCCAGGTAGTTGTGCATGGCCAAGCCGATCTGCTTCAGGTTGTTCTTGCACTGCGTGCGCCGCGCCGCCTCGCGCGCCATCTGCACGGCGGGCAACAGGAGCGCAATCAGGATCGCGATGATCGCGATCACGACCAGCAACTCGATGAGGGTGAAAGCCGGCCGCTTGCGGTTTATCTTAGTCATCTCAGCCCCCCTCGGACCTAAACGAAGATTTGAAGAGAAAAGAACGCGGACCGATTCCCCTCCTCGGAATCGGGATTGCCTCGTCTCCGTGCCTGATGTTACTTCGGCGCGCCGCCGGCACCGGGCGGAGGCGCCACCGGACCGCCCGGCGTTCCCTGAGGAACGTCGCCACCGAACTGCTTGCGGACCGCCTCGGGAACCGCGCCACGCCCGGGACCTCGGCCGATTTGCTCGGCGGTCTCGGGCCCGCCCGACGTCAGCGGGTTCTTTTCGGTCTTCTCGTTCCCTGGCGTCGGTGGCCCGGCGTTCATGTCGATCTGCACGGCAGGACCCTTCTTCTCGCCGCAGCCAAGCGCGAGCGGCGCGAGGAGCAAGGCGGTGACCCCAAGAGCACAGACCCGCGACTGTTTCATGCGAATCCTCCTTGCCGCACAGAGAGCGGCTCTCTCCGGAACCCTGAACAGCGGGGACGCAACCGTACGCTAGCAATGAGGCCGGAACGAGTCAAAGAAAAACTCAGGAGTGTCCAAATTTGCCGCGGTCGATTGGGCAGCACACTTCTCCCGGCACCTGGCAGAAATCGCCTACCCAGCCCAGACGCCCGGTTTCGGGTCGGCGCCGGTTCGTCTTGTCTAAATCTCAAGCGCCCTTTCTCGTTCAGCCGCTCAACGTTTTTTGAATCTGGACCCTCTCCCGCTCATGGAGCCCCTGGGGAGAGGGCAGGCTAGCCGTCCGTCCAAGTGTGACGCTCATTTTCATCTCGCCGGCTGAGCCAGCGCCGCGCCGCTTCAGCGCGGGCGGGCAAGAATAGAGTGGTCGGTCACGCGGGTGTGCACGAGGCCGGGAAGCGCCGGCATGTGGCAGACCACGCAGCGTGAGGCGGGTTCGACCCGGCAAGCCGTTTGCCCCGCCGATGCGTCGTGGCACGTGAGGCACTTCCCCGTGTAGTAGGCAACGTCCGTCTCGGCATCCTCATGCGGGTCGTGACAGGTGGTGCATCGCAGGGCGCCTCCAGACGCCGCGTAGCACCGGCTTGTGGAGAACATCTCCGGCTGCGACAGACCCGTGTGACCAGGTGCGGCGGGTCCCGTGGCCGCGGCTATGTGGCAGCGCGCGCACAGGTCCGTGAGTGCATCGGCCGCCAGGCCCCCCGGGTGGATGAGGGCGCGGTCGGCCGCGCCGAGCGCGACCGCGCGAACGTGGTTGCCGCCCGGCCCGTGGCAGGCTTCGCAGGAGACCCCCGCATCCAGATCGAGAAGCGACGGCGGAGCGCCGGGCCAGGGCCCGGTGGTGTGGCAATCGAAGCAGCCCTGCAGCGTCTCGCTGCCCAGACGCCGTCCCAAGTACTCGGCCGCGTGCTCGCCCTGCGGGCGTGAGTGCCCGGGGGTCAGGGCCCAGCCGTCGCTGCCGTAGTACGACAGCGGCAACTCGCAGGGACGCCCTGCGCCATACCATCCGATCAGGGTGAGGCCGTGGCGGCCGGATCCGAAGGCGTAGCCGACTCTCGCCTCGGCCGTTTCTTCGCCTCGTCGCACGACCCAACACGAGTAATCCTCGCCCCGGTCTGCGCGGCGCAACCGCCAAAAGTGCTCGACCGATGGCTCGCGCGGGTCGGGCTGCGGTGCCCCGAGCAGCCCCGCCAGGAAATCGGGCGACGCGATCCGAAAGGTGTTCGCGTGGCCGCTGGAACTCTGGCGCTCGGCGACGTCC
>JBGPMX010000733.1:0-2963 GCA_041487215.1 Planctomycetia bacterium
CGGGCCCGGCCGCGTGAGCCGGCCGGAAATGGAGCAACTGCGGGCGAGCTCCGTGCACGAAGTTCGTTGTCGCTCCGAGCTTTTCTCGCACGTCGTCACGGGCCTTGGATCGCGCAGTCGCTCCATTCGTAGGTCAATTCGTACAAGTTATTTTTGCGCGGGCCCTAAGAACGCAGAAGCAGGTACGTCAGGGCGAGGCGACGATCGTGTGAAGTGATGCAGAAGCCGAATCACGCGAAGGGCTGGCGGAATGCGGGGCCGGGGAATGACCCGCAGGCAAGGGACATGTAAGGACATACCAGAGGAGTCCTGCCGCGGTGCCCCACAACACCCAGCTGAGTGCACCCAGCGCGATCAGGTAACGACGCGAGATCATCGGGTTCGCCCCCCTTGCTACCGTCGCCCGTACGGCGGCACAGTTCTCCCGGTGAACAATCCTAGGTCGGATTATTCATTTAGCTGTAGTGGGCTTCGCCAGAATTCCGACGGCAGGCCGCCGTTGCGCCTGAACTCTGACGAGTCCAGCTACGACAGCGCGCGGCAGCTCCGGCGGCAAAGGAAGAAGCAAACGGTGTGCCGGTATAAATGAGCCTTGATAAGGCCGCCCGGCGAACGAAATGGCGAGTCAAGCGGCGAAGCCGAGCCGGATCCGGCGGGCCGGTCGCTCGGCTTCGCGGCGGGGTGCGGACCCAACGGAGTAGGAAGGTCTCGGGGTCCGACAGTACCCGCGGCGGTGGGCGGCACATGCTCGCCCACGGCGCCCGCCGCCCTGGATCCCGGGGTGCGTTCCCGCGCCGGAGCCCGATAGGGGTCGCCCCTACCGGGGCTGGGCGGTCCGCCCGGGCTTGATATCCCCCCGCTTGTACTCAGCGTGCGCCAGAGCCGGCTATTCGGGCAGCTCGCGGTGCCGGTGGTGCGGACGCGGCTCGCGCCGCTCTCGCTGCCGAGGGGGATCGCCTTGCAGCGATCGCTCTTCTCGGATCTCGCGCAGCGCGTCGATGAGGTTCTGAACGCCCTGAGCGATCTCACGGCCGTCAAACGTCACCTCGGCCAGCTCGCCGTCTCGCGCCCCCTTGACCTGCTCGAAGAAGCTCTTGATATGAAGCACGAACTGCCCCAGCTCGCTGACGCGTGCCTCCAGTTCCACCTTGCGCTCCTCGTCCGGCTTGACCTCGTCCTCGATCTTGTCTAGCGTCGCGTCGATGCGAGCGAGCTGCGTCCGGAGCTGGATGGCAAGGTTCGCGTCCGCGTCGGCGGCCTGCGCGGCGTCTCCCGCTTCCCCGTCCTCCACGATGACCGGAACGGCGCTCACGCCCGCCAGCATGGCGAGGGACTCGGACTCGATATCGAGCTCGCGGGCCAGGTCTTCGTAACCCTCCAACCCTTTGATTCTTTGCTGCTCACGCAGCTTGTCGGCCAGGCTGGAGAGCGTGTGATCGAACCGGCCGAGCCGGAAGAAGATCTTCGCCTTGGTCTCCTCCCCCTTGCCCTTTTCCGCAGCGTAGTCGGCCAATGCCTGTCTCAATCCCTCACCCGCCGCGCGCGCCCCCGCGACCGATGGCACACCGAACACCAGGATGCGGGCATCGCGCGGCAGCTCAATCTTGAGGTCCCGCGGCGGCTCCGCCCCCCACGCCGAGTTGAAAGCGAGCAACGATAGCGAGATCAGTAGCGGCGCAGTCTTCATGGCGGTCTCCTCAATAAGGGTGCACTCGTCCTGAGGTGGATTCTAGTGAATCGCCGCGCCGCACGCGATGCCTTGGGGGCGCTTGCCCACCAGCTGAATGTCCCGGCAACGAAATCATCCGGGCTTGTGTTCCTGATTTGGGCCCCGCGTCATCTCATCCGTTGTTCGCCAGTGCCGCCCGCACAACGGCGCGAGTTTTCTCGAGCCCGCTGCGCGCGAGCTCGAGCGGGTCCTGCTTCCAGTACTCCCGGTTAAACAGCTCGAGGGACAGGAAACCCCGGAAGCCGATGGTTTTCAGGTTTCGAAACAGGGCGGCGAGCGGCGCCACGCCGTCGCCCGGAAACACCCGCTGGGCGTCGCTGATGATTTCGCGTGGCGGCGAGGCCGGATAATCATTCACATGGAGTACGTGCAGCGCGTCCCCGGCCATGAGCCGGATGCCGCCGAACTCGGACCCCCCCTTGTAGAGGTGGAAAACATCCGGCAAGACGCAGGCATCGGAGTGGCCGCATTCCATGGCGACCAACATCGCCTCGCCGAGCCGCCCCAGGCTGCGCGAGAAGCCCCATACCTCGGCCTGCGGCACCACACCCGCATCCGCGCCCAGCTCCAGAATAGCGCGGTACCGTTCGGCGGCGCGCAGCGGTGCGATCGCCTGATCGGTCGCTCCGGCCGGGGGGGCGGCCAGGCGTTTGCCCCCCAGGCGGGCCACGATGTCCAGGTTGCGCCGCAGCTCCTCGAGGCCTTTGGCTCGGCGCTCCACGTCGTCCACGATCCACTCCGGGAAACCGATGGCGCTCTCGACCGTCAGGCCCAAGTCCCGGATGCGTTTGCCCAGGTCGTCCAGGCTCCCCCCCGATCGCGTGTACTCGTCGATCTCGCGAATCCAGGGCTCGACCGCCTGGTAGCCGGCTTGCGCGGCGATCTCGATCTGCCGCACGATACCGATCCCCTGCCCGTGGATCGTGCTCGTGTTCAGGCAGTAGCCAAACGGCTCGACGGGATCGCGCCCGCCGCTCGGTGCCGCGTCGGATCGCGACCAGGCACCGGCGGCAACCGCGCTCAAGGCGGCGCCCGTCACCAGAACGCTTCTGCGATTGATCCGTTTTCCCACGGCGATTTTCATCGTAGCCAGATCCTTCGCTCCGCTCGTTCCTCGCTCGGCTCAGGATGACAGCCCGCTGGTTATTCCAGGAATGACGACGCAAGCTACGGGCCGGCGTGCAGACTGGGGCCGTGCTTCACCCACGACACCTGGGTAATGAACAGGTCCAGC
>JBGPMX010000734.1:0-2958 GCA_041487215.1 Planctomycetia bacterium
GTCGGCGGGGAACGCGGGCAGCTCGGCGTCCCAGGCCTCGGGGAGCTGGCGGTGCTGCATGCGGTAGAGATGGTCCGCGAGCTCCGGGTATTCGGCCTTGTACGGGGCGAACCGCGCCATCCACGCCTCACGCAACTCGTGGCCGCGGCGGCCCATGCGGTCGCGGAAGTGGGCGAGCACGTCATCGGGCACCAGGAACTTCGCGTCCTCCGGCCAGCCGTACACCTTTTTCGTCGCCCGGATCACGTCCTCGCCCAGCGGCTCGCCGTGCGCCGTGTGCATGTCCTGCTTGGCCGAGCCGTAGCCGATGTGGCTGTCGACGATGATCAGCGTCGGGCGATCCGCCGTGGCACGGAAGACGCCGATCGCCCGACTGAGCATGTCCAGGTCGTTTGCGTCCCCTACACGTGTCACATTCCATCCGTACGCGATGAACCGCGTGGCAACATCCTCGGTGAACGCCAGCTTCGTCCCCCCCTCGATCGTGATGCGGTTGTTGTCGTAGATCCAGCAGAGGTTGGACAGCTTCAGGTGGCCGGCGAGCGACGCCGCCTCGCCCGACACCCCCTCCATCATGCAGCCGTCGCCGCACAGGGCGTAGACGTCGTGGTCGATCATCGCGAAGCCGGGCCGGTTGAAGTAGCTCGCCATCCAGCGCTCGCCGATCGCCATGCCGACGCTGGTCGCCACGCCCTGGCCAAGCGGGCCCGTCGTGGTCTCAATGCCCGACGTCCAGCGGTACTCGGGATGACCGGGGCACCGGCTGTCCAGCTGCCGGAAGCGGCGGATGTCGTCGAGTGGCACCGCAGGCTCGCCGAGCCGCTCGTACTTGCGGTTCACTGCGCGCACGCCGCAGAGGTGCAGCATGGCGTAGAGCAGCATGGAGGCGTGCCCTATGGAGAGCACGAAGCGGTCGCGATTCGGCCAGATCGGGTCCGCCGGGTCGAAGCGCAGGAAGCGCTGCCAGAGGCAGTACACCACGGGCGCCATGGCCATCGGCGTGCCGGGGTGCCCCGAGTTGGCGGCCTGCACGGCGTCCATGGCCAGGGTGCGGATGGTGTTAATGCACTTGAGTTCCAAGCGCTCTTCGTCGGTCATGGCGTCTGCAAGCTCCTAGGGAAAGAGACGCTGCGGGCGACAGCGCGGCCCGTGCGCGTCGGCCTGCTCCCACTGTTGGGCGCGGGTCTCCGGACCCCGCCGATCACGGACCGCAGGTCTTCCGGGCGGGCTGGAGACCTTCGGTCCAAAGGCACGGCGGGTTCGGGTGACCCGCACCGAACAAGCGAGATCCTTCGCTGCTCGTTCCTCGCCGGCTCAGGATGACAGGTCTCGTACGTGTCCGACCTAGATCCTTCGCTGCTCGTTCCTCGCCGGCTCAGAATGACAGGCCTCGTACGTGTCCGACCTAGATCCTTCGCTCCGCTCGTACCTCGCTCCGCTCAGGATGACGGTGCCGGCGCGCCCGGGAGAGGTTGGCAGACTCGATTCAACAATTCAACTAATCCGGCTGATGATCTCGCGCAGTCGGGCCAGGCCGCCGTGCACGTCCGTGCCGACGTGCACGCGCAGGATCCGTCGCTCCTTCTCGGCCAGCACCTGGAAATCGCCCAGTTCCTGCGCGCGTTTCAGAATGCCAAACTGGTAGTGCTGGCCGGGAATGGCAAGATCCTCCGCGTCGTCGCAGGTGATCTCGAGGAACACGCCGCTGTTCGGGCCGCCCTTGTGCAACTGCCCCGTGGAGTGCAGGAAGCGCGGCCCGAAGCCGAGCGTGGTGGCGACGCGGCGGTTGTCCCGGACCACGTGCCGTATCGCCTCGAGCTCGCGCGCGTTGGCGTTATCCATGGAGACGAAGGCGTTGATGGCGAAGTAGTCCCCGGGCCGGATGCGCGCCAGGTGCGCGGCGAGGTACGCGGGCACGTCGCGCGACCGCGCGGCCTTCGCCAGCGCCGCCTCGTTCTGCGTGTCCGCGAAGAGGGCGAGGCCGTCCGCTTCGAGCAGCGGGGTCTGCGGCGCCAGCTTGCCGGTCTCCTCGTACGCCTTCATGAGCCCGCGGGCGGCGATCTTGGCGGACTCGACGTCCGGCTGGTCGAACGGGTTGATGGCCAGGATCGCGCCGGCGGTGGCGGTGGCGATCTCCCAGCGGAAGAACTCCTGGCCGAGGTCCATGGGGTCCTCGAGCGCGATGCGCACGACCGGGTGCCCGGCCTGCTCGAGCGCTGCGACCGCATCGTCCTGTTCGGCGGACGGCGCACTGGAGAGGCGGATGTAGGCGAACACGCGGTCCGTGCCGTAGATCCCCGGCGCGCCGAGCGGCTCGTTGTCGACCGGTACCAGCCCCTTCCTCTTTCCCTCCCGCCGGCTCTCCTTGCCCGTGGACTCGGCAATGAGCTGCTCGAGCCACGCGCCGAGCGAGCTGATGCCGGGCGACGTGACGAACGTCACTTTGTCACGACCGGCGTTGCCGAGCGTGCCCAGGATGATGCCCAGCATCACGCCCGGGTTCGACTCGGGCGGCACGTACGCCGCGCACGACTGCACCATGATCTCCGCGCGGTCGAGGAACTCGAGCACGTCGATGCCCATCACCGCCGCCGGTATCATGCCGAAGTGCGAGAGAGCCGAGTAGCGGCCGCCGATCGACGGCACGCCGTGTGCGATGTGCCGGAAGCGGTGCTTCTTCGCGAAGTCGTGCAGCGGCGTGCCGGGGTCGGTGATCGCGATGAAGCGCGTTCCGGCGGCCGCCTCGCCGAAGATCCGCCCCGTCTTGTCCAGGAAGTACTGCATGAACGAGTTCGGCTCGATGGTCGTGCCGGACTTGGACGAGACGATGAAGAGCGTCTTGCTCACGTCGATCTGTGCCTCGAACGCCTTGATCTGCGCGGGGACGGTCGAGTCCAGCACGAGCAGCTCGGGGAAGCCGGGGATCACCCCCCAGGTGCGGCGCAGCACCTCGGGGCA
>JBGPMX010000735.1:0-2957 GCA_041487215.1 Planctomycetia bacterium
CGAGAACGCAGACATGAATTCCTGGCCACGGCGCGGCGCGGGGATTACGCTGTGCCGTCATGCGCGTCCGATTCTCGCTCGCGTCGCTGGTCGCCGCCGTTTTCGTGGCGGCGGCCTTGTGCGCGGGGCTGCGCTACGGCATGTGGGGACGGATGCTGTCCTTCCTGTCGGTTGTCGTGCTCCTGGCAGCAGCGGTCCTCGCAACCTTGACGCCACGGAAGGACCGCACATTCATCGCGGCGTTCGCCGTGTTCGGCCTGGGCTTCCTGTTTTTCTTTGCGCTGGCGCCGCACGCGTACCCCAGCACCCTACCCTTGCACACGGAACTGGCCGATTGGGTCCTGATGCACGCCCAGAGCAGTGGGTTGCTGCGTGGCCGGGTCTACAGAGATGACTTTCGGCAAGGATGCGATGCACTGCTGGCCGTTGCGATCGCCGTCGTGGCGGGCCTGGCCGCGCGTGCGATCGCGCAGCGTAGGCCTTTCGAGTGAGCCTGGCCGTGGTTCGTGTCCTGATCGGGGTGGCACGTCCCTGAGGCGTTGCGAAGGGCGTGCCGCAGGGCCTGGCAAGACCACGCCCTGCGAAGACGCATCGCCGTGTCACCCCGTTTCACACATCACAAACGAAGGCATTACCGCGTAGTGGCTCGTTCCGGCGCGCGCTGCGTCCGCGAGTGGCGCGTCATCCGTTCGTTCGTTTGAACATCAGCATGGCCAGCGGCGGCAGCACGATCTCGAGCGAATAAGGCCGGTTGTGCCACGCGATCGGCTCGGCCTTCACGCCCCCCAGGTTGCCCACGTTCGAGCCCCAGTACACGCCCGAGTCGGTGTTGATCAGCTCGCGGTAGAGGCCGGCGGCCGGCACCCCCACGCGGTACGGCCCGCGCACCACCGGCGTGAAGTTACCCAGCGCGAGCACGAAGTCTTCCTTGTGCTTGCCGCGCCGCAGGAACGAGAGCACGCCGTTGTCCGCGTCGTTGCAGTCGATCCACTCGAACCCCTCGGGAACGAAATCGTTCTCGTAGAGCGACGGCTCGGACTGGTAGACCCGGTTCAGGTCCTGTACCAGGCGGTGCACGCCGGCGTGCGGAGCGTGGTCCAGCAGGCTCCAGTCCAGCGCGTGCCTTTCGACCCATTCGTGCCACATCGCCAGGTCGTTGCCCATGAAGAGCAGTTTCTTGCCGGGGTGCGCGTACATGTAGCCGAGCAGGAGACGCAGGTTCGCGTACTTCTGCCAGTCGTCGCCCGGCATCTTGTTAAGCAGCGAGCCCTTGCCGTGTACCACCTCGTCGTGGGAGAAGGGGAGAATGAAGTTCTCCGTCCAGGCGTAGATCATGCTGAACGTAAGATCGTTCTGGTGGTAGCGGCGGTGGATCGGATCGCGGCTGAAGTAGCGCAGCGTGTCGTTCATCCAGCCCATGTTCCATTTCATCGTGAAGCCCAGGCCACCCCCTGCGACGGGGCGCGACACGTTCGGCCAGGCCGTCGACTCCTCGGCGATCGTCAGCACGCCGGGGTGCTGCGCGTGAACGAGCTCGTTGAAGTCGCGCAGAAACTGCATGGCTTCCAGGTTGCCGTTTCCTCCGTAGGCATTCGGCGTCCACTGGTCGTTCTCACGACCGTAATCGAGGTAGAGCATCGAGGCGACCGCGTCGACGCGGAAGCCGTCCAGGTGGTACACGTCGCACCAGAACATGGCGCTCGAGAGCAGGAAGCTGCGGACCTCGTCGCGCCCGTGATTGAAGATGAGCGTGCCCCAGTGGGGATGGGCGCCGCGGCGCGGATCGGCGTGCTCATAGAGGCACGTGCCGTCGAACTCGGCCAGACTGAAGCCGTCGCGCGGGAAGTGGCCCGGTACCCAATCCAGAAGGACGCCGATGCCATTCTGGTGGCAGTGGTCCACGAAGTACATGAAGTCCTCGGAGGTCCCGTAGCGGCTGGTCGGCGCGAAATACCCGGTGGACTGGTAGCCCCACGAGCCGTCGAAGGGGTGCTCGCAGAGCGGCATGAGCTCGATGTGCGTATACCCCATGCTCCGCACGTACTTCACGAGCGCGTCGGCCTGCTCGCGGTAGTTCAGGAAGCGGCCGTCGGCCCCGCGCCGCCAGCTGCCGGCATGCACCTCATAGATCGCCATGGGTCGATCGGCGGCCTGCCAGCGGTGCCGGCGGCTCATCCACTCATGGTCGTTCCAGACGTGCCGGGCAAGATCGCGCACGACCGAGGCGGTGCGCGGACGCAGCTCGCTCCCAAACGCGTAGGGATCGGCCTTCTCGAGACGCTGGCCGCCCTGCGCGGTGACGCAATACTTGTAGAGGGCTCCGTCGCCCAGGCCAGGCACGAAGGTTGTCCAGACGCCGTGCTCGCCTGCCGTCTCCATCGGCGTGGCGTGCGGGTTCCAGCCGTTGAAGTCGCCGATCACGCTGACGCGTTCCGCGTTCGGAGCCCAGACGGCGAACTGAACACCGCGCCCCTGCCGCTGCTCGGCGAGGTGCGCGCCGAGCCGCCGGTAGAGCGCCGTGTGCTTGCCCTGGCGGATCAGGTCCATGTCCGCCTTGCTGAGGATCTCGGCCGGAGCGGGCCGCACGGGGCTCGGCCGCGGCGGGGCGTACGTGCCGGGGCGAACGATTTGCCGCGCATGCTCGATGACGGACCGCTTGAAGCGCCAGTGCGATGCCGTGGCTTTCATCGGGAGATGTGCTCCGGGATGGCGTTATCGGGCGTACGGAGTGTGCCGCGGGGATGGTTCGATCCGGGGTAACGGGCGTGGCCGTGTGCGGCGGGTAGGCCGGCCCGGCCGGTTGGCGCGGCTACGCGTCACGCTCGGCCGGCAGGACGAGGCCGGCCGAGCCTCGCCAACACGCGGCTTCTAACAGATCGGCGCGCACCTCTTGCCGGCTGAGGAAATATGCCGCCGACTGCCGCGATGTCTAGGCCCGGCCGCGCAGATCCGTCGAG
>JBGPMX010000736.1:0-2953 GCA_041487215.1 Planctomycetia bacterium
CCTTCAAGATGTCGTTGATCAGCGAGCTCTTGCCGGAGCCGGACACGCCGGTAACGCCGACGAACAGGCCGAGCGGGATATCCACGTCGATGCCACGCAGGTTGTTGTGCGCGGCGCCGAGCACGCGGAGCTTTTGCCGGCCGGGCGGCCGGCGCCGCTCGGGAACGCGGATGCAGCGGGCGCCCGAGAGGTACTGCCCGGTGAGACTCGCGGGAGTGGCGACGAGATCGCACAGCGTGCCCGCCGCAACCACCTCGCCGCCCCGCACGCCCGGACCGGGTCCGAAATCGACCACCCAATCCGCGGACCGGATCGTCGCCTCGTCGTGCTCGACGACAACTACCGTGTTCCCCATGTCGCGCAGCGCCTTGAGCGTCGCGAGCAGGCGATCGTTGTCGCGGTGGTGCAGACCGATCGAGGGCTCGTCCAGGATGTACAGCACGCCGACCAGCCCGCAGCCGACCTGGCTGGCCAGCCGGATGCGCTGGGATTCGCCCCCCGAGAGCGTGGGGGCGGCGCGGTCCAGGGTGAGATAATCGAGCCCCACGTTGCGCAGGAACGCCACCCGGCCGCGCAGCTCCTTGAGCACTTCGGAGGCGATGGCGCGGCGCGGCGGGTCGAGCGGCGCGAGCCCCGCGGCGGCTGGGGCCGGGCGAGTACCGCCGAGCACGTCGAAGAAGCTCGCGACCTCGTCGATGGACATCGCGCACACTTCGGTAATCGTGCGCCCGCCCACGCGGACGGCCCGCGCCTGCGGGTTTAGCCGTGTCCCCTCGCAGCGTGCGCAGCGCACGATCCGCATGTACTTCTCGATCATCCGCCGGTAGATGCCACTGGACGATTTGCGGTATTTCGCCATCAGTTCGGGAATGATCCCCTCGAACTTGCCGCCGTGCTTCCAGACGCCGCCGCGGTAGCGCCATTCGAAGGGGATGTGCCGCGCGGCGGTGCCGTAGAGCAGCGCGTTCCGCTCGCTGGGCTTGAGCGCGCGCCAGGGGGCCGTCAGGTCGAAGCCGAGTGCCCGCGCCACGCCTTCGAAGATGTGCCGGCGCCAGCGACCGATGTCGCGCATGGTGCCGGTCTCGCAGCGGTGAAAGACGCAGCGGACCGCTCCCTGAGCGAACGATCGCGTGCCGTCGGGCACGATCAGATCCGGGTCGATCGTGTAGCGCGTGCCGAGCCCGTCGCAGTCGGGGCACATTCCCTGCGGGCTGTTGAAGCTGAAGAGCTGCGGCGAGGGGAGCTCGTAACTCGTGCCGCACTGCGTGCACGCATAGTGCGCGGAGAGCAGGAGCGCCGCGGGGGCCGGAGCCGCCGCCGCCTCGCGCCGCATCTGGTCCGCGGCGTTCTCTTGCCGACCCCGCCGCGCGCGCGCCGCGCGCCCGGCGGGCGCCCGCTCCGCCCCGACAACTTGCTCCGTCTGGCCCCTGCCGGTCTCCGCCTGCTCCAGCGCCACCATCAGCGTTCCCTTGCCGAGCAGCAGCGCCTGCTCGACGGAGTCGGCCAGACGGGGCCGGATGTTGGAACCGAGCGTGAGGCGATCGACGACGATCTCGATGTCGTGCCGGATCTGGCGGTCGAGCCGCAGATCATCACGCAGCGAGACGACCTGCCCATCGACCCGTGCGCGCACGTAGCCCGCCTTGAGCATGTCATCAAACAGGTCGCGGTACTCCCCCTTCTGGCCGCGCACGACGGGGGCGAGGATCATGAAGCGCGTGCCGGGCGGGAGCGCCAGGATGCGCTCGAGGATCTGCTCGCGGGTCTGGGCGCTGATCGGCTGGCCGCAATCGGGGCAATACCCATCGCCCGTGCGCGCGTAGAGCACGCGCAGGAAATCGTAGATCTCCGTGATGGTGCCGACCGTCGAGCGGGGGTTATGCCCCGTCCCCTTCTGTTCGATCGAGATCGAGGGGGACAGGCCGGAGATGAAGTCGACGTCGGGTTTTGGCAGCGCGCCGAGGAACTGCCGCGCGTAGCTGGACAGGGACTCGACGTAGCGCCGCTGCCCTTCGGCGTACAGCGTGTCGAACGCGAGCGAGCTCTTGCCCGATCCGCTTACCCCAGTAAAGACGATGAGCGCGTCCCTCGGCAACACGAGGTTCACGCCCTTGAGGTTGTGCTCGCGCGCACCCTTGATGACGATTTCGGACTGCATCCGTACGCTGGTCTTAGACGGGTGGGCAGGACCAAAAGACAAAGAAGCGAGTATAGGAACCGCGTGGAAACGCTCGCAAGACCAGTTGGGAAAGAGTCGAGGGTCGAGGGTCGAGGGTCGAGAGCCAGCGGCGGGCAGCGCGCCGCCCGTCTTGTCTCGTTCCCTGTCATCCTGAGCGCAGCGAGGCACGACCGCCATCCTGTCATCCTGAGCCAAGCGAGGAACGAGCGCTATCCTGTCATCCTGAGCGCAGCGAGGCACGAGCAAAACGAAGGATCTCGGTACGAGTCAGGGAGATCCCTCGCGAAACCGCAGGATGGCAGCCCCAGCGCAGGGCGGCAGCGGACTACGGTGGCGCGCTGGCTCTCAACGCTCAACGCTCAACTTCTCGAAGAGGACTCGCTCGGCGTCGAACACCGGCCCTTCGACGCAGATGCGGCGGTAGTCCCAGCCGCCGTCTCCCTGGCGGATCCGGGCGACACACGTGAAGCAGACGCCAATGCCGCACGCCATCGGTGTTTCCAGCGAGAGCTCGCACGGCACTCCGGCCGCCAGCGCGATTTTCGCCAGCGCCGCCAGCATCGGCTCGGGCCCGCATCCCAGGAGCCGTGTCGGGGGTTCGGCGGACTCGAGCAGGCGCGAAACGAGATCGGTCACGTACCCGCGATGGCCCGCCGAGCCGTCCTCGGTCGCGACCTGCACGTCCACGCCAAGCTCCCGGAAGTCGTCCAGGCCCGCCAGGTAGCCGGCCGTGCGGACGCCGTAGCAGAGCGTAACGCGCCGCGCGAGCGGCCG
>JBGPMX010000737.1:0-2952 GCA_041487215.1 Planctomycetia bacterium
GACGGGGCATGAGCGCCCGCCCTCAGGCATGGCTGCCGCGCGCTCCCGTTTCTGGTGAGGTCTTCCCTATGCGAGCTACGCTCCGACTGCTCACACTGGTTCTCATGCTGACCCCCGCGTCCACGTTCGCCCAGCCGGTGCCGTCGCGCGAACCGGCGAGCACGCACATCTTCCCGGCGGGCGGGCGGCGTGGCAGCACCGTGCCCGTGCGGGTTGGCGCCGAGTGCATCCCGCCGGGGACCGGCTTCCGGATCTGGGGGCAGGGGGTCAGCGCTCCCGCGCTGCTGGGCGCGCGCGTGCAGGCGCGGCTCGAGCCATCGCCGCGGCGCACCCCGTTGGAGCTGCCCATTTCGTATCCGAAGGAGTGGGAATCCACCATCGACATCGCCGCCGACGCACCGCTCGGGCGCGCGATGTGGCGGCTCAGCTGCGCGCGCGGCGGCACCGGCACCCGCCCATTCCTGATCGGCGAACTCCCCGAGTTTGTCGAATCCGAGCCGAACTCCACGCCCGAGCACGCGGAGCGGGTCACGCTGCCGGTGACCGTCAACGGACGGATCGCCGGGGAGAACGATCTCGACTACTTCCTCTTCGCCCTGACGGCCGGTGACACGTTGCACGGCGATGTGATCGCCGGACGGATCGGTTCGTCGCTCGATCCCGTGGTCGAATTCCGGCACGCGGACGGGCGGCGCCTTGACGCCGACGAGCTTCGCGTGGGGACCGATCCGTTCTTGACCTTCCGCGCACCGGAGACGGGCGACTACACGATGCTGGTCTCGAACGTCGGCTTCCACGGCGGCCCGGCCTACGTGTACCGCATCACCCTGACGACCGCGCCGTACGATCCGTTCGCGGCCAGCGCTCGGCCGGATCCGCCGCAGCCGAGCGACGCCGAGGCGGGCCGAGCCCAAGCGGAACGGCCGGCGTCGGCGCCGCGCGCCGGCACGGCGGACGCGCCCGCCGCGGCCGTGGCGACGAGCGAGCGCGCCGCGTCTGCCGCGGAACTTGCGCTGCCGGCGCAAAGGACGGGACGCTTCCTGAACGCGGCGGCCGAGGACTGGTTTCGCATCCGCGCGCAGAAGGACCAGATGCTGTCGATCAGCTGCCGGCCGTACCCGGCCGGCGTTCCGACACTGCCCATCATCGAGGTTCGGGACGTAGGCGGCGGCGTGCTCGCACGGGCCTCGAGTGCGGAAGTGCCGGACCGGGAGTGCGCGATCGACTGGCGCGCGCCGGCCGACGGCGAGTTCCTGATTCGACTCTGCGACCTGCGGCACGGCGCGCGCGGCGGCCCCGAGTTCCGCTACCTGCTTACCGTCCGCGAGGCGGCGCCGGCGTTCACGCTCGGGCTCGCCAGCGACTTCATCAACGTTCCGCAGGGCGGCAAGGCGGAACTGCCGGTGACCGTCCGGCGCACGGGGGGCTGTGTCGCGCCCGTGGAGATCGAGGTTGAGGGGCTGCCGCCAGGGGTTCGCGTCGAGCCGGCGCAGCTCGCCGCGAACCAGGACTCCGTCAAGCTCTCGTTTGTCGCCGAGCAGGACGCCCAGCCGAGCGATGCGACGCTGCGCGTGATCGGCAAGGCGCCCGGTAGCGCCCAGCCGCTCGAGGAGACGGCGCGGGCGCCGCACCTGGGCCGGGATGCCGAGGGAGTGAGCATCGGGCCGCCGACCATCGATCGGCTGCACCTTACGGTGCAACACAAGCCCATGTTCCGGCTGTTCTGCAGCGAGGCCTACCAGTACGCGCACCGCGGCACCATTTACCCGTACCGCATGGAGATCGAGCGGCTCAACGGGTTCGACGGCGAGGTCACCATCCAACTCGGTGATCGGCAGAACCGCGATCTGGACGGCATCGAGTTCCTCGAGATCACCGTACCACCGGGCCAGACCACGGCGGACGTCCCCATCTACTTCCCCGAAACCATGCACATCAATGCGTTCGGCCAGTGCCAGTTGTATGCGCAGGGTTACGCGATCTTTCGTGATAAGGCGGGAGAGTCTCAGTCCACCCTGGTAGTATCCGAGAAGCGCAATATCATCCGCACGTTGCCCACCATGGCGAAGCTCTCGGCGCTCGACAAGGAGGTTGTCGCGCGGCCGGGCGCAACCATCGTCTGCACGCTCGAACTGGAGCGCACGCCGCAATTCACCGGCGCGATGCGGCTCGCGCTCGTGGAGCCCGCGGGCGATGCCGGCTTCGCGAGCGAACCGGTCGAAGTCGGCGCGGACCAGGACCGCGTGGAGATTCCGGTCCACGTGTCGGGCGCCGCCGTTTGCCCACCGAATGGAGTGCTGCGATTCCGCGTCCGCGGCGACATGACCGGAGGCGTCACCGTCATCGCGGAGACGTCCGTGCCGGTTCGGTTCGAGCAGCCGTGATCACTCGCAGCTGCGAGCGCGTGCTTGTCCGTCGCGTGGTCTCCGGCCGCGTCCCGCTGTGGCCGAAGGGCTCCCGCCGGTCGCCGGCGCCCCTCACCCCCGCCCCGCTCCCCACGCCCGCTCCTGGGATCCATGAGAGGAGCAAACGTGGGGCGAGGGGAGAGGTGTACGCGAAGAGAGCCTCGCCCAATCAGGAGAGCGGTCAGCCAGGGCGGAATGTACGGCGAGCAGGGCAAGGTGGGCTCGGTCGGGTGGCTGGGGTCGAGCTGCGAGGGACGAGCAGCGAGCCCCCAGCACCCCAAGCGGGGGGCTCGAAGACTCCGACCCCCGCCGCCCCGGGGCGCAAGAGCCCATGTCGTCTCCCTGCGCTTCCCGTGTCCCACTCTCTCCCCTCACCCCACGCGCTGCTGGCCTCAGGGATCACGGCAGCAAGCGTGGGGAGAGGGGTTGGGGGTGAGGGGTGGTGATCGCCCGGGAGACCTGCGGTCAACGCAGCGGCGGGGTCGGAGACCCGCGCCGAACAGAGGGGGAGAGGGGCGGGGGTGAGGGGCGCCCGGGGTGAGGGACA
>JBGPMX010000738.1:0-2951 GCA_041487215.1 Planctomycetia bacterium
GGACATGCGTGAGCACGCCGGGGCGGAACAGATCACGCAGCGACATGAGATTCTTGCACTGCTCGGGCTCGATGCCGTCGATTTTCCCGCGCAGCCAGGGCTGGAACGCCACCCTCTTGTACGCCTGGAGGAAGAGCGGGTAGAGGAAGAGCTGGCAGAACTGGCGGTAGCCCATCCACGGCTCACCCGGCTCGATCGGCTCGAACGATCCGATGTCGATATACACCGGCCGGCTGCCGACCCACTGGATGTTGTACGGGGTCGCATCCTTGAGCGTCACCCCGTCGTCCAGCGCATCGATCAGGAGTTCGAGCTGCAGGGACGCCGCGTCCCGCAGCATCTCGAACGTCCACTCGTACGGATAGGAAATGAACGGGATCGTCTCGTGGCGCAGCACTCCGGCCCAGCCCTGCGCCGCGGCCAGGCCGTCCAGCTCGCTCGGCGCCAGCCGCTCGCTGCGCACGATCCGCCCCGCGTCGGTCCAGCGTCGGAAGAACGGTTTCGTGCGAACCGCCTCCCAGGATCGCAGGGCGTGATCATTCAGGCCGCGGCAGACTTCACCCCCGGCGTAAAACACCCGGCCGTTGGGATCGCGGTACGATCCCGGCTCGTACTGAAGCGATCCAGAGTCAAGTGGAGTCATGGCACCCGTGGCAGGGACGCCGTGATGAGCCGAGGCAGACAAAGAGGCGGGAAATGGACCGGTAGCAGCGGACGCTGGGACAACCGAACGAGCGGTCAGGACTCGGAGCCCACCTTCCTCTGGGCCATACCGAGCCGCGGGCGAACATGCTGCCACACGATCTTCGACAGAACCACCACGCCGGCAAAGCCACCCATCAGGGCCTGCAAGAGAATGCTCCCCGACCCCGCATCAAGATAGGCAAGTAAGCTGCACATCTCATTTCTCCTACGGTCGTTAGGTCACTCCCGCCTCGGGCGATACGTCCGGATACGGGAGTCTTTTCCCTCATCCATCGATTCCCGATGTCGTGCTTCGATGAAATCCGCCGACCCTTGCCCGTACGGGAGAATCGCCTCTCCCCTATTTATCTAAGCGCTCTCTGCTCGAGCCACGTTCCGAAAAAAACGGGAATAACGTAATAGAGCCTTCGAGCCTCCGCCAAGCGGCAGGCCGTTGCCCGCATTACGGGCGCTCGAGCATCCCTGCGAGCGCATGCCCTTCCGCGCTGGAGAGTTCGATGCCGAGCAGGTGGGCGATGGTGGGGGCCACTTCCGTGTTCTGGATCTCGCCGAGCCTGCTGCCCGGTTTGATGCCGCGTCCCCAGGCGACGAAAAGCGCGTGCATCCCCGGATGGCTCGGCAGAAAACCGTGCGAGCCGTTCGGGCGCGTGACGGAGATGACCTGGTTCCCCGTGGCGGTCCCGGAGAACGAGTAGCCCTCTCGGGCCGCGACCCAGAGGTCCGCGCCGAACCGGTCCTGGTCCGGCGTCGCTTGCCCGATCTTGCCGTAGTCCTTGGGCTCGAAGACCGCCTCGACCCCTTCCAGCTCCTGGAACGCCTGCTTGATGCGCGGCACGATCTCGCCCGCTCGCGCGCGGTCCGTTACGTAAATCGACGCCGCGCCCCCTTGCGACACCGACCAGGCGTCCTTGCCCGTCACTTTGGTCCCTTCCACGCGGACCAGACCGAGCTCGCGTAGCTTGACGTTGGCGTGGATGACGTGGTCGGTCGCGAAGAAGCCGTGATCGGCGGTGACGATCAGCGTGGTCCGGTCGCGCAGGCCGTTCTCTTCGATGGCAGCGACCAGGTCGCGCAGGCGATCATCGGCCGTGTTCACGGCCCACAGGGCGTCCCCCCCCTTGGGGCCGCTCTCGTGCTGGGTGTGATCGGTTTCGATGAGGTGCAGCAGCACCAGGTTGGGCGCGTGACGGCGCAGCAGGGACGCGGTGGCGCGCGTGAACATCCAGTCGCGGCGTGCCCCCCCCTCCTTGGCCTTCACCCACCCGCCATACAAGTCGATCGGCAGCGACTCGGAACGCAGCTCCGCGAGCCACGCGGGCGAGCTGTACTTCTCGAACAGGTCCTGCGGGCCCATGTCCGGAACGGTCCAGTCCAGCGACTTCGCGTTGCGCGTGGCGGGCCAGACCACGCCGGCCGTCTTGAGCCCCGCCGCGTGCGCCGCGTCGTAGACCGTCGGAACCTTGACGATCTCAGCCTTGTCGAAGACCGGGTCGATCAGGAGCTGGACCGGTTCACCGGTCTGGCGGTCGAACACCGAGTTGCCGAGCACGCCGTGGCGCGCCGGCGGCACGCCGGTCACCAGGGTGGTGTGGTTGGGCCAGGTCACGGTGGGGAAGGAGCAGACCATACCGCGGTCGGCGACGGCCCCCTCGCGGGCGAGCCGCCGCAGGGTCGGCAGGTGTGCACGCGGGTCCTCGAAGTAGAAGTGCGCGAACCCGTCGAGCGATACCAGGATGACGATGCGCTGCTCGCGCGGCACGTCCTTGACCGGCTCGGCGGCGGCGCCGGGGCGGCCGAGCGCGCCGGTGATCAGGAGCAGCATGGGGCAAACGAGCGGGCGAAGTCGCGGGGCGTGCATGTGCGGTGTCTCTCGGGGGTTCTTCTTGTGCGGCTACGGCGGGTGCGCGGACCCGGCGTGTGGCGGCAACCAACGAGCCTTCAAGCTGCCGCGCGACGCGGCTCATCACGCGAAAGCGTGATGGCTACCAACCCATCGCGCCGCACGCACAAAGGGGGCTGTTTATAGCACGCCGCGTTGCTACGTGCTACCGGAGGCAATCAGCCGCTTCGTCTAAGGGCCCGCGCAAAAATAACTTGTACCAATGGACCTACCAATGGAGCGACTGCGCGAT
This sequence comes from Planctomycetia bacterium, assembly GCA_041487215.1. Taxonomy (GTDB): domain Bacteria; phylum Planctomycetota; class Planctomycetia; order JALXBF01; family JBGPMX01; genus JBGPMX01. Next base: position 2,838 of record JBGPMX010000738.1, read on the forward strand.
CCAAGGCCCGTGACGACGTGTGAGACAAGCGCGGAGCGACAACGAGCTTCGTGCACGGAGCTCGCCCGCAGTGGCTCCATTTCCGGCCGGCACACGCGGCCGGGCCCGCTTGGA
>JBGPMX010000739.1:0-2941 GCA_041487215.1 Planctomycetia bacterium
CGCGCGGGCGGCGCCCGGCAGCGCTGCTGCTGGGCGTGCTCGCCGCGTGCCTGCTCGGCGCCATGGTCAGCATGGCCCAGACGCTCCCCTGGTCCGAGCGGGCGATGGCGCGGGCGCCGATGGCCTCCGATCCACTTGGGTTCGGCGTCTGGCGGCACCTCTGGCCCTGGGCACTGGGCGTGCTCGGCGTGGCGCTCGGCGCGCTGGCGACGCGCTTCGAAACGTGGCGGCGCGGGGCGCTCGCCGCCTGGTGCGCCACCGCGCTGGCGCTGGTCGCCGCCTCGGGCTGGGACGCGGTCCGGAATTTGCGCGACCGATCCTTCCCGACTTGGGAGCTGCGCGCGCTGCTGGAGAAGTCATCGTTCCCGCGCATCATCGAGGCGATCGGCCGGCACGCGCAGGGCGGGCTGCCGCCGCGTTGCCTGGTGCTGCCCAGCCACTTCGTGCTGCGCGAGCCGGGGGTCCGGCTAACGCGGCGTCTCGCGAACGCGTGGGGCCTGGCAGCACTCAACGGCGGCCCGGCGTGCTCGCCGGTCGTCGATCGCCTGCTACGGCTTGATGGGGCGAGCCGCCCCACCTTCCTCGAGGCACTGGTGGCCAACCGCGGCCTTTCCGCGCTTGGGTGCGAGTGGATCATCACGGGGGAGCCGCTGCGGCTACCGGGGCTGGGGCTCGGCAAGCCGGTCCTGCGGCGCAGCGCGCTGGCCTGGTCGCGCAACGGCGTGCCGATCCGCGAGCCGCTCGAGCGGCTCGCGAGCGACGAGCCGGGCAAGCAGGCGACGTACACGGCACGGCTCGGGCTTCACGAAGGAGATTACCTGCTCAAGGGGCAGCTGACCGCGCCCCCGGACCTCGGCACGGGGATTCGCATCGCGGTCGTGAATCGGCCCACTCAATCGACGCTGGCCGAGACGACCATCCAACCCGCGGCCTTTGTGGACGGCCGCGCCAGGATCTCGCTCCTGTTCACGATGCGCCCCGAGTGCCTGGCGCGGTGCCGGATCATTGCGCAAACGATCTCCGACCGACCGGTGGACGTGAGCAACCTGTCCGTCTGGCGGCTCGATCCGGACGTGCTGTCGAGTGCCCTGGCGAACACCACCGACCTGTCGATCCGGCTACCCGGCGGCTCGGACTATCCTTACGCGTTGATCGAGCAGCTCGAGGACGGCTGCTGCCTGTACCGCAACCCGCTGGCGCGCGAACTGGCCACGCTGGTCCGGTCGGTGGAGTGGGTGGCCACCGACCTGGACGCGGCCGAGGCGGCGGGGCGGCTGCTCGGTAGTCCGGCGCGTGACGTCGCCTACGTGGCGCCGCGGCGCGCGCCACGCGCCGACCTGCCCCCCGCACTGGCTGTCAGCGCGGGCAGCGCGGAGGTCATTTCCTACTGGCCCGACGACATGCTCTGCTCCACACGCACGGAGGGGCCGGGCTTTCTGGTGCTCGCGATCACGGGAGCGGTCGGCTGGACCGCGCACATGGACGGCCACCGTGCGCCGATTCATCGCGTGGACGGGCTGCTCATGGGCGTGCACGTGCCCGGCGGAGTGCACCAGGTGCGTTTCCGCTACCGGCCGATCCTCGCCCAGGCCGGCGTCTCGGTGGCGATCTGTGCGCTGATCCTCGCCTGGAGCTTCGCCCTGGTAGCCGGCTGGCGGCCGGCCGCCCCGGACGAGGAAGATGGGGCGCGCGCGAGCGATGATCGGAAGAGCGGCCGTGGGATGCTGCGTGGCTGGCACGCGGGGCGAGGCGTAGAGCGTGCGAGCCGTAGAGCGTAGAGCGTAGGGCGTAGAGCGTAGAGCGTAGAGCGTAGAGCGTAGAGCGTGCGAGCGTAGAGCGTGCGAGCACGCCCCACGCTGGTACGCTCATTCTTCCAGGATCTCGGCCGACTTCTTCTCGGCCAGCTCGTTCACCTGAGCCTCGTACTTCTTGGTGAGCTCCTGGATGTCCTCTTTGGTCTGGTCCCGCTCGTCCTCGGTCAGCTCCTTGTCCTTTTCGGCCTGGTCAGTCGCCTTGTTGGCGTCGCGTCGCACGTTACGGATGGCGACCCGCGCGTCCTCGGCCAGTTCCTTGACGCGGCTCACCAGCTGCTTGCGTCGTTCGCCCGAGAGGGAGGGGATAGCGAGGCGGATCATCTTGCCGTCGTTCATGGGGGTGAGCCCCAGGCCGCTGGCGAGGATCGCTTTCTCGATGTCCTTGGCGACCTTGGGGTCGAACGGGCGAATCACGATGAGGGCGGGCTCGGGCGCGCCGATGTTGGCCAGTTGCTTGAGCGGCGTGGGGGAGCCGTAGTAATCGACGCGGACGGAATCGACCAGGGCGGGGCTGGCGCGGCCGGTGCGCAGCCCGCGCAGCTCATCGCGCAGCACGGCCACCGCCTTCTCCATCCGCTCCTCGGCATCGAACAGGATCTCGTCACGGTTCATGGCGTGTACCAGGCATTTAGCGGCGTGGCTCGCCGACCAGCGTGCCGATCCGCTCGCCCGCGATCGCACGCTCGATGTTGCCTTCTTTCTTGAAGTTGAACACCAGAATCGGCAGGTGGTTGTCCATGCACATGCCGATGGCGGTCATATCCATGACCTGGAGGTTGTCGCGCAGCACCTGCTCGTAGCTCAGGTGGTCGTAGAGCATGGCGTGCGGATTGGCTTCGGGGTCGGCGCTGTAGACGCCGTCGACGCGTGTGGCCTTGAGCAGGATCTGGGCCTCGATCTCCTTGGCGCGCAGCGCGGCGGCCGTGTCGGTGGTGACGAACGGGTTGCCCGTGCCGGCGGCCAGGATGACGATGCGCCCCTTCTCGAGGTGCCGCACGCAGCGGCGGCGGATGTACGGCTCGGCCACCGTCTCCATGCGGATGGCCGTCTGCAGCCGGGTTTCGCACTTCAGGCTTTCGAGGGCGTCTTGCAGGGCCAGGCCGTTGAGCACGGTGGCGAGCATGCCC
>JBGPMX010000740.1:0-2929 GCA_041487215.1 Planctomycetia bacterium
ACCGTTCGCGCGCCGCCGCAGCCGCCGGCTGCGCTGGCGCGGTTCGCTGCCGGTCTCCCGACGTTCGCCGTGGGTCTGCCGACCCCGCTGCGGCGAGCTCGAGCAGGCCGGATGCCGCGATCGCGGCGGCCGAGCTGTCCCAGAGCCGATCCGGCCCTTCCGGGGCGTCGAAGTCCCAGAACGGCACGCCACTCGGCGGAACACGGGCCAGGTAGTAGTCGGCCGACCGCCGGGCGGTCGCGAGGAATTCCGGTTCGCCGCTGAGGCGGTACACGGTGCCGAAGCCATAGAGCGCCCAGGCCAGCCCGCGCGACCAGCACGAATCGGGGCGAAGTCCCTGCTGCGTGCTCTCGCGCAGGTGTTGTCCGGTCGCGGTGTCGAAAACCGCCTCGTGCGCCGTGGAACCGTCCGTCCGGACCAGGACACGCTGCGAGGTGCGGCAGTGCGCCAGCGCGATACGCCGCAAATCGGCGATCGCCGGTTCAGGCGGAATGACCTGGACGCCGTCCGTCGTCGTCTCGGTCAGGGGCCGCTGCGCTTGCTCGACCCAATCCGCCGCCACGAACAGGATCGGCACGTTCATCATGATGTCGATGAACAGGCTGTGGGGGCCGAGGAACGAGGCCAGGTACTGCCCCTTCTCCTGGAAGCGGCCGGCCAGCGTCGTGCCCGCCTCGGCCACGACGTCCATGCGCGTGGGGTCGCCCGTCGCTTTGTGCCAGCGCCGGTAGCTGTTCAGGAACAGGAAGCCGAGGTCGTGTACGTGGCGGTCCGTCTTGCGCGGCTCGAGCAGCCGCGAGTAGTGTTCCGCGCGTTCACGCCAGCGCGTCGTCCCGCCGCGGCGATCGAACAGCCACATCATGCCGGCCAGGAAGCCGCCGCACCAATCGGTCCAGAGCTCGCCGCCGTGCCGCCAGCGGCCGCCGCTGGTGTACATGGGAAAGAAGTCCGGCGCGCGTTCGACCAGCGCCTGCACCTGCCGCTCGGCAAAGTCGAGCGCTCGTTCGTAGCGCGCCACGCGTTCGGGAGTGATTGGCATGCGCCGTCCGATCGTCATGGTCCCATCGTTTGTAGTACTGCGCACCTCTGCCAATGACCCGTGGCAGGCTGTCATCCTGAGCGCAGCGAGGAACGAGCGCAGCGAAGGATCTCCGCGCCATCCCAAAGCAATAGGCCGCCAGCGATCACGGCTAACTCCCAGGCACGCTGCGCCCGAGCTTCGTCTCCCTTCTCATGCCGGCCGGACGACGACGTTGCTGGGCCGGCCGTGCAAGAACGCCGCGATGTTGTCGGCCACCATGTTCAGGCTACGTTCGAGCGCCTCGGGGACCTGCCCGGCCAGGTGCGGGGTGAGCACCACGTGGGGCAGCCGGGTGATCGGATCGCCGGCCGGCAGCGGTTCCTGCTCAAAAACGTCGAGCCCGGCCCCGGCGATCCGCCGCTCGCGCAGGGCATCGGCGAGTGCGGCGGAGTCCACGATCGCGCCGCGCGCCGTGTTCACCAGGATGGCGCCGGGCTTCATGCGCGCCAGCTGCGCGGCACCGATCAAGCCCTGGGTGCGCGGAGACAGCCGCAGGTGGATCGAGACGACGTCCGAAACGGAGAGCAGGTGGTCGAGATCGACGTACTGGAAGCCCAGGCGGATCGCCTTCGCCAGGTCGACGCGGAAGGACCATGCGAGGACGCGCATGCCGATGACGCGGCCGAGCTCCGCCGTACGCGTGCCGATGGCGCCGGTGCCGACGATGCCGAGCGTCTTGCCGGCCAGCTGCGTCAGCTCGGCGCGCGGCCATTCCCCCGCCTTGACCGCGGCATCCAGCTCGACCAGCCGCCGCGCCACGGTGAACATGAGCGCCAGCGTGTGCTCGGCGATCGACTCGGTGGCCGTGTTCGGCGTGTTGCTGACCGTGACGCCGCAGTCGCGCGCGGCGGCCAGATCAATGTTGTCCGTGCCGGTGCCCCAGACGGCGAGCAGCTTGAGCCGCCGCGCGGCGCCCAGCACGCGCGGCGTAAACCGCGTGCGGCTCCGGATGTTGACCACGATGTCCGCGTCACCGATCCGCTCGATCAGGTCGTCCTCGCCGGCCGCGGGCGCATCAAAGTAGCGAACATCCCCCAGGGCGCGGATCCGCTCGAGCGCGGCGCGGCCGCCGATCACCACGGGGAAATCGTCCGGGATGGCAATGGTAGCCATGCCCCTATGTTAGCGGAGTGAGTGGTGAGTGGTGAGTGGTGAGTGGGAAGGGAAGGGGATCAGTCCGGCAGTCCGGCAGTCACGGGTTGTCATCCTGAGCCAAGCGAGGAACGAGCAAGCGAAGGATCTCGCTGTTCCCTTTAGGGCGCGGTCCCTTCGCCGCGCCCTCATGGATTGTAAGGGAAGAGAGTGATGCTGATACCCCCCCTTCCCCCCCTTGCGAAGGGGGGGACAAGGGGGGTGTCAGCGTCACCAAATGAGGACAAGAACCGTATGAATTTTCTCATTAGCGCACCACTCACCCCTCGCCATTCACCCCTCACTCTTACTTGAGCTTGCGGAACAGCCCGCGCAGCAGGTCGTCGCCGCCGCGGCCGATTCCGTCGCGCAGCGCGACCTGGATGAGACGCTGCAGGTTGCGCGCCAGACGCTCTTCGTCCACCACCGGCCGCTCCAGCGTGCCGGTCACCGGCAGCTGGATGCGCTGCCCGTGCAGCACCCGGTACAGCCGCTTGTCCTTGCCGAGCATCCGCTCGGTGACCGGCAGGTCGATGACCAGGTCCAGCGCGTGATCGATGCCCGCCCAGCCGTCGATGGTGATCCGGTCATCGCCGAGCGGCAGCGAGAGTCCCGTGTGGTAGACCCGGCCATCCTCGAGCCGGACCGTGATGGTCTGCGACGTGCAGACCGACGGGTCGGCGCGTACGCCGGCGAACTCCAGCACCTGGCAGAGCG
>JBGPMX010000741.1:0-2921 GCA_041487215.1 Planctomycetia bacterium
CGATTACCGATCACCGATTACCGATCACCGATTACAGATCACAGATTACCTATCACCGATTAACGATCACCGATTACTGATCACTGATTAATTATCACAGATTACTGATCACTGATTACCGATGATCGACGAGGTTCGTATGGCCGAAACGCCCGCACTCAACCCGCTCGCCGCCGGACTCGGGGCTACCCTGCTGCCCCAGCCGTGCACACTCGTCATCCTCGGCGGCGGCGGGGATCTCGCCAAGCGGAAGCTCGTGCCCGCAGTCTATAACCTCGCCGTCGATGGCGTGCTGCCCGCGCACTTCGCCGTGCTGGGCTTCGCGAAGAGCGATTTGAACGACGAGACGTTCCGGCAGTTCGCGCGCGAGGGGGTCGAAAAGTACTCGCGGCGGCCGCCCGACCCCAAGCAGTGGCCCGATTTCGAGCGAGCACTGTTCTACGTGTCCGGCTCGTTCGATGACCCCGCGGCGTACGCCGAGGTCAAGCGGCGGCTCGACGGGATCGATGCCGACTTCGGCATCCCCGGCAACCGGGTCTTCTACCTGTCCATCCCGCCCACGCTGATCGCCCCGTGCGTCGAGCAGCTCCAGGCGGCCGGGCTCGTGACGCCCCCGGCGCCCGGCGTGCCGTTCACGCGGATCATCGTGGAAAAACCGATCGGCCGCGACCTCGAGAGCGCCGGGCGCATCAACGCCAAGCTCTCCTCGGTCTTCGACGAGAGCCAGATCTTCCGCATCGATCACTATCTGGGCAAGGAGACCGTACAGAACATCCTGGTCATGCGCTTCGGCAATTCGATCTTCGAGCCACTCTGGAACCAGAAGTACGTAGACCACGTGCAGATCACGGTGGCCGAGGAGGAGGGGGTCGGCACGCGCGCCGGGTACTACGAGGAGGCGGGCGCCCTGCGTGATATGGTCCAGAACCACATCCTGCAGGTGCTCTGCCTCACCGCCATGGAGCCCCCCTGGAGCATGACCGCAGACGTCGTGCGGGATCACAAGCTGGCGGTGCTCAAGTGCCTGCGGCCGATCAGCGGCCGCGATATCGACCGCTGCCTTGTACGCGCGCAGTACTCCGCCGGCTACCACGCCGGCGTGGACGTGCCGGGCTATCGCCGCGAGCCGGGGGTAAAGCCCGACTCGACCACCGACACCTACGTCGCGCTCAAGCTCTTCGTCGACAACTGGCGGTGGTCGGGCGTGCCGTTTTATATTCGAACCGGCAAGCGGCTGCCGAAGCGGGCCAGCGAGATCGCGGTCCAGTTCCGCGACGTGCCCCCCATCCTGTTCAACTCGGACGCCGAGCTGCCGCTCGAACCGAACGTGCTGGCCCTGCGTATCCAGCCGGACGAGGGGATGTCGCTGCGCATCAGCGCCAAACGCCCCGGCCCGCGGGTCCGCATCTACCCCGTAAAAATGGACTTCCGCTACGGCAGCACGTTCGGCGAGCAGTCGCCGGAGGCGTACGAGCGGCTGCTGCTGGACGTCATGGCTGGTGACGCCACGCTGTTCATGCGACGCGACGCCGTCGAGGCGTCCTGGGCCTGGATCAGCGCCATCCTCGAGACCTGGGAGAAGAGCGGCGCACGCTGGCTCCCCGAGTACCAGGCCGGCACCTGGGGCCCGCTCGAGGCGGACCGACTCATCGAGTCCGACCATCGCAAATGGAGAACGCTATGAGCACGGACTCGCCGGCTACCCAGCTGGCCACCTATCCGCCCCGAGCGGTGAATGTGGCGGCGATCGAGCGCGAGCTGAGCCGGCTCTGGGAAGAGCCGAGCGACGCGCCGAAATCGGTCACCCGCGCCTGTATGTCCAACCTCGTCATCCTCTGCGGGGATCCGGCCCAGTCCGGCACCCTGGCCGGCGAGGTGGCAGAGATCGTGCAGGAACACCCATCGCGCGTGCTGCTGCTGGTCGCCGACTCGAGCGACACGCGGCCAGACCTGGACGCGTTCGTCTCGGCGCACTGTCACCTGAGCGGTGGCCGCAAACAGATCTGCTCCGAGTACGTCATGGTGACCGCCGGGGCGCCCGCCACCGCACGGCTAGCGTCGGTGGCGCGGCCCCTGCTCATCGGCGATCTCCCCACCGGCCTCTGGTGGTCGCACCACGAGCCGCCCGTCACCGGAGGGGACATCTTCCGCGAGCTGGCCGGCATGGCCGATCAGGTCATCTACGACAGCGCTGGCTGGAGCGATCCCATGCGCGGCCTGCGCGGCGTCGCCGACTGGGTCCTGGGCGACGCGGCCGGCCCGGCCGTCGCCGATCTCGCCTGGAGGCGGCTCAAGCGCTGGCGCCGCCTCATCAGCCAGTCGCTCGATCCCGCCGTGCAACCCGGTGCGCTGGAGTCGATCCGCGAAGTCGGTGTCGAGCATGGGCCGGGCGAACTGGTCTCCGCCTGGCTGCTGGTGGGCTGGCTGGTGAGCCGGCTGGGCTGGGAGCTGCAGGCGGCGAAGCAGGGACCGGGCGCGAACGCGACCTGGGGCTTTCGTTCGCCCGCCGGCCCGGTCTCGGTCGTCGTGCGCAGTGTCAACGAGCGCTCGGCGGAGCTCGAGCGGGTCGCCCTCCGCTGGGAAGCGGCGGGCGCGAGCCAGAACGCCGAGTTCAGCGCAGCGGGGACCGAGCGGCTCGTTTTCGGCACCGACTCCGCCCCGGCGCGTTCGATTGCCACCCCGCTCCAGACCCGCGCGATGCATGTGGCCCGGCAGCTCCCCGAGTTGCACGGGGACCCCGTGTTCCTCCAGGCCCTGGCCGTCTGCCGCTCCATGGGCCAGTCGCTCGCTCGCTAGCGTGCCCTGTATACTAATGGATGTTGCCTTCCCGCGGCATTGCCGTGTTGCCCGACCTTGCGGCGGCGCGGGACGCCGCTTCTCGCCTCGGCGGCACCGTCGCGCTCTACGCGCCGATGACTGAG
>JBGPMX010000742.1:0-2919 GCA_041487215.1 Planctomycetia bacterium
ATCAGCGCGGGATAAACGTGGCCGCCGCGGATGTTGGTGAAGCTGCCGACGTGGCTCAGCACCTTGCTGAACTCGTTGGGCCGTTCCCAGGCGACTGTCCAGGCGCAAATGCCGCCGGAGCTGATGCCGCAGATCGCTCGGCCACTCGCCTCGTGGACCAGCTTGTACTCCTTGCCGACCTCGGGCAGGATCTCCTCGAGCAGGAAGCGGACGTACTGGTCGCTCAGCGTGTCGTATTCGAAGCTGCGGTTCTGCTGTGGCTTCTCCCCGGACTCGGCGGCGGGAACTACGCCGGGGTTGATAAAGATACCGATCGTCACCGGCATCTCGCCGCGCTGGATGAGGTTGTCGAACACGATCGGCACGCGGAACTGCCCCTTTTCGTCCGCGTAGCCCTTGCCGTCCTGGAACACCATGACGCAGGCCGGTTTCGCGGCGTCGTACTGGGCCGGGACATAGACCCAGTAGTCGCGCTCCGTGCCCGGAAAGATCCGGCTCTTCCAGTGGTGCTGGGTCACCGTGCCATGCGGGACCCCCTCGTGCCGCTCGGAGTCCGGGCCGAGCTGATAGTCGTCCTTGGCGCGCGTGGCGACGGGGGCGAGCAGAACGAGGGCGAGCGTTGTCGCGGTGCGTAGCATGGTGGTCCTCGGCTTGCGTGGGTTGGTGGTGGTGGGCCGCGCGGGCGGAGCGGCTCCGCGCCGTTCGGGCTGGGGATCAAGATTACCAGCACGTCGACAGAGATGTCGAGTGCTGAGAGCGGCCCGCAGTGCGCTGATGTGGGTAAAGCACCGTGCTGGTCGCCGCGCCATGAGTGGCGCGGGCCCTTAGCGGAGCACCTGCTTGGTGTTCTCCTTCGCCATGTGCGACAGTCCCTTCGACGCGGCGTGGCGCACGCCGCTTTTGGGGTCGTTCCGGCTGGCGCGCTGGAGCGCGCGCTGCGCCTCGAGCCCGCCGATGTTGCTCAGTGCCTTCGCCGCCTCTTCACGCACGTCGTGGTCCAGGTCATGCTCGAGCACGTTGATGAGCGGCTGGACCGCGCGCGGATCGCGCAGCTCGCCCAACCACTTGGCCGCCTTCTCCCGCGTCTTGGGCTGGCTACTCTGGAGCTCCGTCATCTTGATCGTCACCCCGTCCACCGGCTTCGCATCCACCGCCGCGTGGGCCGGCATGGCGAAGGCTGCTCCCCAGCCCAGAAGTCCCAGGAAAGCAACCGTGCTCGACAATCGCTTGGTGAACATCGCGACCTCCTTGCTGGAATCCGTGAAGGACTGGTCGTCCCCACGCTTCGCCACATCCACCGTTAATCATCGGCTGGTCGACCTTGCCGGCTTTGACGAAAATGCGGCCTGCGGGGCAGCGCGGCCATGGTCCAGAGGCGGGTCAGCGAAGAGACGCGATGAACGTCCTGGTCATCGACAGCGGCGGAACCTACTCGCAAAGCCTCAATGAGGACATTACCAGCCCGCTCAACGGGTTCCCAATATGCCGATCGCTTTACGGCCCGCGCCGCGGTAAGCTACCCCGCGACCGGCTGAAGCCCCATTCAACCCCTGGGATCGCTGGACCGGCGGCCACGTCGCAAGGAACCCCGCCGGCAGGCAAGAAGCGGGAGACCCACTCATGCTCCGCCTCCTCGCGAGTCCTGTCGTCGCATTCGCGATCGTCGCCTTCAGCACCTTGGCACAGGAATCGGCCCAACGCGGCACGATCCAGAGCATCGACCCCGCCAAGCAGACCGTCACGATCACCGCCGGCGGTGAAGATCACACACTCACCGTCACTCCGGAAACCAGGCTCGTGGACTCGGGGGGCACCGCGATCAAAGATGGCCTCAAGGACGAACGCCTGCGAGCGGGCGCCGCCGTGGCCTTCCGTGCCGAGCGGCGAGACGGACGCCGCATCTTGCTCGGACTGCGCCTCGCACCCGATGGCGACCGCGGCGATCCAGGCGAAGAGATCCGGCGCGCCCGGATCAAACGGCTGGACCTCGATCAGATGACGCTGACTCTGGTCGTTGCGGGGAGCGAACGCGCGCTGCGGATCGATCAGCAAACCCAGGTGCTCGGCGCACGAGGCAAGGATCTCAAGGAGCGTCTTCGAGAGTTCAAGGAAGGGGACGAAGTACTCTTCAAGGCCGGGAAGAAGGAGGGCAAGGACATCCTGCTGGGCCTGAAGGCAGCCGGCGACACGAACGCCGCCCGAGCGCCCACGATCGCCCGAGTGGACACGTCGCGGTGGAAACCGTTGACCGAGCTGGCTCAGGGGGAATACCAGGGCTCCGAAGGCGGTTTGTATCCCGGCGGCAAGAACGAGCGCCCGGCCGCCCACGAGGCGGCCGGCGTGGCACTCGCCCGATCGGTCCAGCCGCTCGACGGCGACGGCAAGCCAAACGCCAGCGGCAAGATCGTGCTCCTGTCCGTGGGCATGAGCAACACCACGCAGGAGTTTTCCACTTTCAAGCAGCGCGCAGATGCCGACCCGGAGCGGAACGCGAAGCTCGTCGTCGTGGACGGAGCGCAGGGGGGCATGGCCGCAGCCCAGATCCAGGACCCCGACGACAATGCCACCGGCACCCGGTACTGGGCCACCGTGGACGAGCGGTTGCGCGCGGCGGGCGTCACGCGGCGGCAGGTCCAGGCGGCTTGGATCAAACAGGCCGATATCCGCCCTACGCAGCCGTTCCCGAAACACGTAAAGATCCTGGAAGAGGAACTGGTGCGCATCGTGCACGTCCTCCACGACCGGTTCCCGAACCTTAAACTTGCGTACCTGTCGAGTCGCACGTACGGGGGCTATGCCAGGACGCCGCTCAATCCCGAGCCGTACGCGTACGAGTCCGGCTTCGCGGTGAAGTGGCTGATCGAGCGGCAGATGAGCGACGACGCCGCGCTGCGCTATGATGCAAGCCGCGGCGTGGCG
>JBGPMX010000743.1:0-2909 GCA_041487215.1 Planctomycetia bacterium
GAAGACGCCCGGCGTGCGCCACGCGACGGGCATCGCAGGGCAGTCGTTCGTGCTCAACGCGTTCGGCTCCAACTTCGGCTCGTGCTTCGTGAATCTCGACGACTACTCGAAGCGCCGCGCTGCGTCCCTGTCCAGCGACGCGATTGCGGCCAGCCTGCGCCGCCAGTTCGCTGACAAGGTGTACGACGCGGTCGTCGCCGTGTTCGGCCCGCCGCCGGTGCGCGGCGTGGGCCGGGCTGGCGGGTTTGCGATCATGGTCGAGGACCGCGGCGACGCGGGTCCCATCGCGCTGCAGGGCCAGACCGAAAACCTGGTGCAGAAGGGGAACGAGCAGCCGGGCCTGCTCGGCCTTTTCTCCGTCTTCCGCGCCAACGTGCCGCAGCTGCACATCGAGCCGGACCCGCGCGAGTGCATGAGCAAGGGGGTGAGCCTGAAGGACTTCTCGGACACGCTGCAGGCGTACGAGGGGTCGCTGTACGTCAACGATTACAACGCGTTCGGACGCACCTGGCAGGTGATCATCCAGGCGGAGGCGGCGTTCCGAGATCAGCCCGAGGACCTGGCGCAGCTGAAGGTGCGCAGTCGCGGCGGCGCGATGGTGCCGCTGGGCGCCCTGGCGACGGTGCGGCAGATCAACGGCCCGCTCGTGCTTACGCGCTACAACATGTACCCGGCCGCCTCCATGAACGGCAGCGCGGCCGCCGGCATCAGCTCGGCCCAGGCCATCGACCTCATGGAGCAGTTGGCCGCGCGGGAGCTGCCGCGCTCGATGGCCTACGAGTGGACGGACATGTCGTACCTCGAACTGATGGCGGGCAACACCGCGATGATCACCTTCGGCTTCTCGGTGGTCATGGTCTTCCTGATGCTGGCCGCGCAGTACGAGAGCTGGTCGCTGCCGCTCGCCGTCATTCTGGTCGTGCCGATGTGCATCCTGAGCGCCGTCATTGGGGTCAACCTGGCGCGCATGGATATCAACATCTTTACGCAGATCGGTTTCGTGGTGCTGGTCGGGTTGGCCAGCAAGAACGCCGTGCTCATTGTGGAATTCGCCAAGCGGCAGCGCGAGGCGGGGGCGTCGCCGTCGGCCGCGGCGCTCGCGGCCTGCCGGCTGCGGCTGCGTCCGATCGTGATGACCTCGTTCGCGTTCATCCTGGGCGTGGTCCCGCTCATCGTCTCCTACGGCGCGGGGGCCGAGATGCGGCGGACTTTGGGGACGGCCGTCTTCAGCGGCATGCTGGGCGTGACCCTGTTCGGCATCTTCCTGACCCCCGTTTTCTTCTTGATCGTGGACCGGCTGGGCGCCTCCCCCTGGTTCGCCTCGCGGCTGGCGCGCCACGCGGCCGCACGGGCGATCGACGTGCTGACGCTCCGGGCCCCGCGCCGCGCGGCGGCGCACTTGCTGCGGCTGCGCGGGGCCGGCCGCGCGGGGCAAGAGGTCCGCGCCAGCGAGGGGGACGGCGTCTCACCCCCCGAACCCGCACCCGCCCCGCACTCCTGACCGCGCAAGAAGGCCGTCGCGTTCGCAAGCTCGTGTGCCTGGCCCTGAGGGCCCGCGAAAAAATAACTTGTACGAATGGATCTACGAACGGAGCGCGCCCTAAGCACCGGACGAATTGAGCATGTTCTCCAACTTCTTCATCAGCCGACCGATCTTTGCGTCGGTGCTCTCCATCATCGTCATCCTGGCGGGCGGCATCGCGGCCTTCACCCTGCCCATCGCCCAGTATCCCGAAATCACCCCGCCGACCGTCGAGGTCTCCGCTTCCTACCCCGGTGGCAACGCCCAGGTGGTGGCCGACACGGTGGCGGCCCCCATCGAGCAGCAGGTCAATGGCGTCGAAGGCATGCTCTACATGTCGTCGCAATGCACCAACGACGGCTCGTACGCCCTGACCATCACGTTCAAGCACGGCGTCGATCTGAACATGGCCCAGGTGCTGGTGCAGAACCGCGTCGCGCTGGCCCAGCCGATCTTGCCCGACCTGGTGAAACGCCGCGGGGTGAGCGTCAAGAAGAAGTCCACCAGCGTGCTTATGATCGTCAACCTCTTCTCGCCGGACGGCAGCCGCGACAACCTGTACCTGAGCAACTACGCGACCATCCAGCTCAAGGACGAGCTGTCGCGGGTGGCGGGCGTGGGGGACATCACGTATCTGGGGCAACGCGACTACAGCATGCGGCTCTGGCTGGACCCCGAAAAGATGGCGTCGCGCAACCTGGCCACCTCGGACGTTGTCCGCGCCATCGAACAGCAGAACACGCAGGTGGCGGCCGGTCAGATCGGACAGCCCCCGGTGGCGCGCGGCCAGGTCTTCCAGTTCACGATGAGCACGATGGGGCGGCTGGCGGATCCAGAACAGTTCGCGGACATGATCCTCAAGGCGGATTCCAACGGGCGGCTGGTCCGCCTGGGCGACGTGGCCAGCATCGAGCTGGGCGCGCAGGGCTACGACCAGGACTGCACGCTGGACGGCCAGCCGTCGGTGGCCCTGTCCATCTACCAGCTGCCCGGCTCCAACGCACTGGAGACCGCGCGTAGTGTACGCGCCAAGATGGCGGAGCTGCACTATCGCTTCCCGCAGGGCATCGACTACGCGATCGTCTACGACACCACGCCGTTTATCAACCAGTCGATCCACGAGGTGTTCAAGACGCTGCGTGATGCGGTGATTCTGGTGGCGGCGGTGGTGCTGTTGTTCCTGCAGAACTGGCGGTCGTCGATCATACCGCTGATCGCGGTGCCGGTGGCGATCGTGGGGACCTTTGCGGTGATGGCGGCGATGGGTTTCAGCCTGAACAACCTGACGCTGTTCGGTCTGGTGCTGGCGATCGGCATCGTGGTGGACGACGCGATCGTGGTGGTGGAGGCGGTGGAGCATCACATCGAGCGGGGTCTGGGCCCGCGC
>JBGPMX010000744.1:0-2905 GCA_041487215.1 Planctomycetia bacterium
AGATCGAGCACCAGTCGCTGAAGAAGCTGCGGGCCCTGGCGGACTCGCACTCGCTCAAAGACGTCGCCTAGGCGAACGCCGCGAGAGCGGCATGGGCCCCTGCCCGCACTCCGTGAGAAGCGGCGGGTTAGCTGTCCTGCCTACATACGTTGTGAACGGCTGACGTTCTATCCGGCCCTCCTTTGAGGCTGTGGGTCTTCCCGGACTCCACGCCCAAAGGAGGGCTCGGATGTTGTTGCACGCTAACGCCAAGCTCGGACTGGCTGGACGGCTCGCGCTGGTGCGCGCGATCGAGGATGGTCTTTCGCTGAAGGCGGCCGCGGCCGCCTTCAGCGTCTCGCCGGCAACCGCGCACCGGTGGTGGCATCGCTGGCTTGATGGCGGCCGAGTGCCGCAGGCGTTGTTGGATCGGTCGAGCCGTCCGCATCGCTCGCCGCGGCAGCTCGCGCCCGAGCTCGAGTGGGCGATCTGCGCTTGCCGACGCAAGACCGGCTGGGGACCTCGTCTGGTGGCCGGAGCGACCGGCTTTGCGCACTCGACCGTCTGGAAGGTGCTCAAGCGAGCGGGGATCTCGCGGCGGACGGCGGTGGTGAAAGAGCCCGCGAACCGGTACGAGTGGCCTTGTCCCGGCGATCTGCTGCACATGGACACAAGCGAATATGTGCGTTTCCAACGGCCCGGCCACCGCGTCACCGGCAACCGCTCAAGCCAGGACCGCCAGCGCCGTGACGGCGTCGACATTGTCCACGCGATCATCGATGACCACTCACGACTCGCCTACGCCGAGATCCACGACGACCAGCGTGCAGCAACGATCGTCGGCTTCCTCGAGCGCGCCCTCGCCTTCTACGCCAGGCACGGGATCAGCGCGCAACGGCTAATGACCGACGGATGAAAGTCAAGTCCTGTGGGGCTCGCTCGATTCTTTGCTGTTGATGTGCGATCGTGGTCTGGGCGCGGGCGACCCCGAGCCGAAGAGCAGGGTGAGGAGATGAGATCCCTGCCGCGCAGGCTTTGCCGCTTGACGGCTGTTAGCGTCGCTCTCCAGTGGCGGCGTCCGCGCCCTTTGGCCGTTGGCGTTGCCAGTCGCTCACGAGGCGTTGGTAGGAGCGCTCGGCTTGCTCAGACAGAACGCGTTCAGCGGCTCGCTGCGCGGGATTCTTGTGCGAGATACCGTCGGGGGCCGGCTTGCCGTGGCGGCGCGGCGCACCGGCGCGCAGCTCGAGCTGGCGGATCTTGTGCCGGGTCAGCGAGGGCCGCTGAAAGGCGTAGTCCTCACCGCGGGTGAGCATGTGCCAGAAGAGCACGCACATCTTCCGGGCGGTCGCGGTGGCGGCGACCTGGGGGCCGCGGCGTGCACGCACGCGCTCGAAGAAGGCGCGCATCGGTCCGGGGGTGAGGACGACCGACCAGACCGCTTCGCCGAGCACATGACGAACGTCGCTTGCTCCCTGCTTGGAGATACGCCCGTGACGGGCGGGCTCGTTACCCGACTGGCGGACGCGCGGGTCGAGGCCGAGATAGCCGACCAGCTTGCTGGAGCTCGGGAAGCGGTGCACGTCGCCGACCCAGGCGACGAAAGTCGCGGCGGTGATCAGATTGACGCCGGGAACGGTCAGCAGCCGGCGGATCTCCGTTGATCCGATCGCCTGCTCGGCAAGCAGCCGCTCAAGGCGGCCGATCTCCTCGTCGAGCGCGTCGACCTGGCGGAGACAGCCTTCGACAGTGACCCGTTCGTCGGCGGGAAAGTCGAGGCCGACCAGCCAGCGTCGACCGGCGCGACCGAAGAGATCCTTGACCGGAGGTCGCGGGTGCAGGTTGCGCAGCAGCGCCGCGTGCACCTCGTTTTTCGCTCGCGTCCGAGCGCGCACGAGGGCGGCCCGCCGCGCAAGCAGCCGTCGCAGCGCCCTCAGCTGATCGGTTGGCGTCCAGACCTCCTCGATCATTCCGGCCGCCAGCAGCCGCGCCAACGCGCGAGCGTCGAGCCGGTCCGTCTTCGCGCGCGGGCCCACCACACCACTCAGCCGACGCGGATTGGCGACCACCACGCGACCGACATACGGCTCGAGCAGACGCACAACCGCCGCCGCGTTGCCGGTCGCCTCGACCACCACCTCGTCCTCGACGCTCAAGCCCTCGCCGAACCGCGTCAGCTCAACTGCCGTCGCCACGACCCGACCCAGCGAATGCAGGCCACTCCCATCGACGGCCGCGACCTCGCAGAAATCGCGGTGGATATCCAGCCCGATGAAGCGCACTCTCATCTCCTTCGTTCGTCGGTCGGGAGGCGGCGGGCGAAACGACAAGGACGGATCCGTGCTCACAGCACACCCGGGCAGGTCGCAGGGGCGGCCAAAGACAACGCCGGGCTCGCAGCCCATCGGTTATACGGCCTGCCCTACCTGCTCCTCCCAGAGAGCCCCTAACCCGGAGACGGCGATCCTAACGCCGCGGCGAGCTGGACCCTCCGCGCGCAGTTTCATGCCCCGACAACGCCTGGGCCTACGCCCGCAGCCGCGCCGTGCGCGAACTGCTCGCTCGCCGCCAGATCCGCCACCTCACAACAAAGCCCTACCGGCCACGCACCAACGGCAAAGTCGAACGCTTCCACCAAACGATGGCCAGGGAGTGGGCCTACGGGCTCGTCTACCGCTCACATCGACAGCGCGCCCAGGCGCTGCCACACTGGCTCAACCACTACAACCGCGGCAGGCCACACAGCTCACTCGGAGGCCGACCCCCGATCAGCCGCGTTCACAACGTCCGTGGGTAGGACAACTAGGCGCCGGCGGCGACGAGCACGAAATCCGTGGCGAACCCGAGCAGCAGTCCGAGCGTCAGCCCCCACGCGACCATCGTCCGGCTCCCGAACGAGCGGCACACGCCGAGCAGCTCGATGACGACG
>JBGPMX010000745.1:0-2904 GCA_041487215.1 Planctomycetia bacterium
GAAGTCGGTGCCGGACATGTGGATCAGCCTGGCCGCCTGCTCCTGCACCGCCGCTACCACCAGCGGGTGGCAGTGCCCGGTCGCGACCACTGCAATGCCAGCCGTGAAGTCCAGAAAGCGATTGCCGTCGACGTCCTCGATCACCGCACCACGCCCCTCGGCCGCCACCAGCGGGTAGGCACGCGTGTACGAAGGGGACAGGTAGAGCTCGTCGCGCGCGAGCAGCCGCCGCGCGTTCGGTCCGGGCAGCGGCGTTCGGATCTTGGGAATCGGGGCATCGTGCATGGTTGGGCCTCCCCTTTGAGTCCGTTGTCCGTGTCCGAAGCGATGCAACGACCACGGACTACGAATCCTGATGCTGACTGCTGACTGCTGACTGCTGACTGCTGACTGCGAGCGATCAACGCTTCACATCGGCGCTCAATCCCTGCGCCATCTGGATGCGCTCGCCGTAATTCACGGTCCACGCCACCTTGTGCGTCACCGCCTCCACCAGACCGGCCGCCGATGGGTACCCGGTACCGCTCTTCTTGACGCCGCCGAACGGCAGTTGCACCTCGGCGCCGATGCACGGCAGGTTCACGTAGCCCATGCCGAACTCGCACTCATCCCGGACCGCCCGTGCCTTGCGGTAGTCCTCGGTCATGACCGACAGCGATAGACCGTACTCGGTGTCGTTGTAGATTCGAATGGCGTCATCGATCGACCGGAACGGGATGAGTGCCACGTGCGGACCGAACACTTCTTCGCGGATCGAACGAACGCCGGGCGTGGCACGCATCACGTACACGAAGGGGCCGAGGAAGCAGCCGGCTTGGCCGGCGTAACGGTCGGCCTCGTCGAGCAGCACGCTGGCGCCTTCACCGCGCGCCAAGCGGTTGTAGTGCAGCGTCTTTTCTACGGCAGCCTCGTTGATGAGCGGCCCGGCGAAGGCGTCGGGGTCGAACGGGTCGCCGAACCGGATGCGTCGCGCGAGCTCGACGAAGGCGCGCGAGAACGGCTCGAAAACCCCCTCCTGCACCAGGATTCGCCCCGCCGAGACGCAGCGCTGGCCGGTGGTCTTGAACGCGCTGAGCACGGCGGCGTTCACGGCCAGGTCCATGCGCGCATCATCCAACACGATGACCGCGCTCTTCGAGCCCATCTCGCAGACCGCCAGTTTGCGCGAATCCTCGGCGCAGACCCGCTTGATTGCCGAACCGACTTCATAGCTCCCCGTGAAGCAGACCACGTCGACGCCCGGATGCCGCACGAGTGCCTCGCCAGTCTCCTCGCCCACCCCGTGCACCAGGTTGACCGTGCCCGGCGGGAACCCGGCCTCCGCGCAGAGCTGCACGAGGCGCTGCGCGATCGCCGGAGTCTCCTCGGACGGCTTCAGGACCACCGTGTTCCCTTCGAGCAGGCTGGGGCCCATGAGCCAGAGCGGGATGGCGAACGGGAAGTTCCACGGGGTGATCGCGGCAACCACCCCCTTCGGCTTGCGCAGGACGAAGCTCTCCTTGTCGGCCACCTCGGAGGGCACCACCACCCCGACCGGTTGCCGCCCGGTGCCGAAGACGTACTGCACCATGTGCAGGCCTTCCACCACGTCGGCGCGCGCCTCGTTGAGGATCTTGCCGCTCTCGCGCGCGAGCAGAGCGGCCAGTTCGTCCAGGTCGCGCTGGATAAGCCGGGCGAGCACGTCGAAGCGTTCGGCGCGGAGCACGCGGCTGGTGCGCCGCCACTTCGGGAACGCCTCGCGCGCCCGTTCCACCGCCTCGGCAACCTCCGCCGGCGGAGTGCGGGGAAACACGCCAATGACGTCCTCCGGCCGAGCCGGATTGCGGCTCTCGAAGCTGTGCGGTGTTCCAATCACCCACCGGCCGGCGATGAAGTTCTTCCCCTCGATCGCGGGCGCTGCTGCGACGTGCGTGGACATGAGCCACCTCCTCGTGATTCTGGCTGTTCATGCAATTCTACGCCCGGATCCGGCCCCGGATGAGGGGGGCCAGGCAGAGGTCGTGGGCGAATTTGTGCGACCCAATTCGGGTGGCACGTCCCTGAGGCTTCATCCCTCGGGATGCAACGCCAGCGTGCCCACCAGCTCGTGAACCGCGGCGACCCCGGCGCTACGCAGGGCGTCGGGGAGCTCGCGCACCAGGCGTGCCCCGGCCGTCGGGTCGAAGAACGTCGCCGTGCCGACCTGCACGGCGCTGGCGCCGGCGACCAGGAACTCCATCACGTCGTCTACCGTCGTGATGCCGCCGACCCCGAGAATCGGGATGCGCACCGCCCGAGCGACCTGCCAGACGATGCGGAGTGCCAGCGGCTTGATGGCCGGGCCGCTCAGGCCGCCGCTGTGCGCTCCCAAGACGGGACGGCGTCTTCGCCAATCGACGGCCATGCCCGCGAACGTGTTGACCAGCGACACGGCATCCGCACCCGCTTCCGCCGCGGCGCGAGCGATGGGCACCACATCGGTCACGTTCGGCGTGAGCTTGGCGATGAGCGGGATCGGGCAGGCGTCGCGCACGTCGCGCACCAGCCGCGCGGTCATCGCCGGGTCGGTAGCGAAGTCGATGCCGCCGCTCACGTTGGGACAGGAAATGTTGAGCTCGAGCGCGGCCAGCCCCGGCTCCCGGCCAAGCCGCTCGGCCAGCTCCACGAACTCGTCGTGGTCATGCCCGGCGATGTTCGCGATGACGGCCGTTCGCAGCGTGCGGAGGTACGGCAAATGGTGCGTCACGAAATGATCGATGCCGTCATTATCGAGCCCGATCGAATTGAGCAGGCCCGAGGCAGTCTCGACGGTACGCGGGGGCGGGTTGCCGGGGCGAGGCTTGCGGGTGACGGTTTTGGGAATGACACCGCCGAGGCACTCGGGGTCGAACAGGTCGCGGGTTTCTCGGGCGTAACCGAACGTGC
>JBGPMX010000746.1:0-2899 GCA_041487215.1 Planctomycetia bacterium
AGCTGCATGAGGCTGAGCATCATCATGCCGAGCACACCCATTCCCATGAACGGCCGCGCCCACTCGGGCGGCTGGAAGCGCCGGGTGACCAGCATCGAGCCGAACACGAGCACCATCACGGCCGGGCCAATCAGCAGCATCTTGGCTTCCGGCGCCCGCGTCAGCGCGCGGAAGTTGGTGAGCGCAAGCACCGCGGTCTGCTCGGAGCAGCCGGGCAGCCGGCGTTCCAGAAACTCCCGGCCGCTGCCGGGTTTCCTGGCCGCAGCCGGCTTCGCGGCGCGGCGCGGCCGCCGCGACGTGAACTGACCGGTGTAGAGCCGCAGCGTGGTGCGGTACGTGCGCGCCAAGCTCCCCGCGGCGATGAGCCCCATGCCGAGCGTTCCGAACAGGGCCGGCAGGATGCGGCCGCGCACGCAGCCCAGCGCCCCGTACGGCAACCAGCCGAGCGGCAGGTACATGTTGAGACTCGTGGCAAGGCGCGCGATCCTCGTGTGCTGCCGCCCCTTCAGCTCGTCGCGTTTGGCCTGGTACTCCGCCTGCAACGCCTGCTGCCGCCCGAGAAACTCGTCTGGGCTCAGCTCCGCGCGCACCACGGCTGCGTCGAGCCGCGCGAGCGCGTCACGCAGCTCGGCCGCATGCGCCTGCTCCTCGCCCCCCCGCCGCGCGAACAGCACGGAAAGCAAGTTCGGCATCTGGGTGAACGTGATGAACACCAGGGTTACCACGGCAATGATCGTGCCCCGCCGCCGCTTGTTCACCATGAGCGCCGCCAACCAGCCCTGAAACTGGTAGGTCAGGGCGGTGACCATGAGCAGGAAGGCGGCCAGCAGCGGAAACACCCCGAGCATCGCCGCACCCCTGCCGAACACCATGCCGATCGCCAGCCCGAGCATGCCGGGAAAGAAAACCAGCAAGGTCAAGCTCACCAGCGAGCCCATGTAGTTGATGAGGAACGTGCCGGTGAGCGAGATGGGCAGGTGCAGCAGCTTGTCCAGCGACAGCACCTCGGAACGCTGCAGCTCGATGAGCAGGCCCATCATCCAGAAGAAGATGAAGGCGACGACGACCGCGTCCCAGGCGTACATCACCACTTCGTCGGGCACGCGAGCGAACCCCATCGCCCCGCCGGCCAGCCCGACGCAGAATGCGCCGGCGGCGGTGATGACCGCCAGCACACCGAGGATCACCAGGACTACGGTGCTCGCGATGCCGGCGCGTCGCATCTGGTGCAGGCTCATGCGCCAGCGCAGCCAGAGGATGGTACGCAGCTGCTGCCAGTTCAAAGCGCCGCTTCCTCCAGCCAGGCCGGCTTCCGTGCCGCCTCCGGATCGCTCCCTACCTTTTCCAGGAAGCGGTCCTCGAGCGAGCTGCCGCAGCGCAGTTCCCCGAGCGACCCCTGTTCCACCAGCTTCCCCTTGGCGATGATCCCCACATGGGTGCACAGCTTCTCGACGATCTCGAGCACGTGTGAGGTGAGGAAGACGGTCGAGCCGCGCGCCACGTATCCGGCCAGAATGTCGCGGATCACGCGCGACGTCACCGCGTCCACCCCCTCAAACGGCTCGTCCAGGAAGAGCAGGTCGGGGTTGGGCAAGAGAGCCGCGGCCAGCGCCAGCTTCTTCTTCATGCCGTGCGAGTACTCGAGCGTCAGCTTCTTCGGGTCGTCCTCCAGGCTGAGCAGCGGGAGCAACTCATCGATGCGGCTGCGAATCGTCTGGCGCGGCAGCAAGTACATGCGGCCGACGAACGTGAGGTACTCGCGTGCCGTCAGGTTGTCGAACAGCGCCAGGTCCTCCGGCACAACCCCGATCCGGGCTTTGGCCTCGAGCGCCTGGGCGGGATCGAGCATGTTGCGGCCGAGAATCAGGATGCGGCCGCGCGACGCGGCCAGGAGCCCGGTGAGCATCTTGATGGTCGTCGACTTGCCGGCCCCGTTCGGGCCCAGGAAGCCGTAGAACGTTCCGGCCTCGACGCACAGCTCCACGGCGTCGACCGCGCAGAAGTCGTCGAAGAATCGCGTCAGCTCGTGCGTCTCGATCGCCAGGCTCATGAGGTTCGCTTCATCGGCGGATGGGATTTTCCGCGTCGAATTATAACGCATCAGGTCCCTCGCTGGCGCGTCGCGCTCGTATTCCGTCGCACTTCATTGGACGGGGTGCCACGGCCAGCGAATGAAGCGAGTCGGCCGTGATCCCGTGCGCACGATCTCGTTGCGTCGTACCCAGATCCTTCGCTGCGCTCGTGCCGCGCTCTGCTCAGGACGACCGCCGAGCGGCCCGGTCCCTTTCCCTCGCCGGGCGAGTGGTTTAGCATCGCCCCATGAGCCCGTTCGAGGCCTTCGAGCATACGGCGGATATCGGCCTGCGCGTCG
This sequence comes from Planctomycetia bacterium, assembly GCA_041487215.1. Lineage (GTDB taxonomy): Bacteria > Planctomycetota > Planctomycetia > JALXBF01 > JBGPMX01 > JBGPMX01. The sequence continues at coordinate 2,372 of JBGPMX010000746.1, forward strand.
AGGCGGAGAGCCTGAACGCACTGTTCGCCGAGGCCGCGCGCGGGCTCTACGCGCTCATGGTCGACAACCCCGCCGCAATCGAACCGCGGCAGAGCGTGACGATCGAACTCGAGGCGGAGGACATCGCCGGGCTGTTCGTCGATTGGCTGCGCGAGCTCGTGTTCCGCTCCGAGACCGAACACCTGCTGTTCGCCGAGTTCGAGGTGGCGATCGCGCCCGATCGCCGGCGGCTCCGCGCCGTCTGCCGCGGCGAACCGGCCGATTGGGACCGCCATTTGCCCGGCATGGAGCTCAAGGCGGTCACCTACCACCGCCTTCGTGTCGGTCCAACCCCGAGCGGCTGGGAGGCAGAGGTGATCCTCGATATCTGAACGGGGGGCTCTCATGCAGAAAGCAAGCTACACCGGGCCGCTCGAGCAGGTAGATGACTACCGCTGGCGGATCCCCAAGAGCTACAAGCCGGGGATGCGAGTGGACGGCATCATCTATGCCGACCGCCGCATGATCGAGAAGATCCGCAACGACCAG
>JBGPMX010000747.1:0-2890 GCA_041487215.1 Planctomycetia bacterium
CCGGGTCAGGAGACCGAAACCCTCACTCCTTCTCCTCGGTCGTCAGCGCCACGCAGAACGGCGCCGCCGCCGTGTCGCCCGATGCCAGGTCGATGCTTACGACTTTGGCTTCCGGCTTCGGGTTCGTCCAACTCTTCAGGTAGAGCCGCACGCCGGCGCGGTAGCGCCGGGCAAACGCATTGCTCCCCTCCCAGGCCACCTTGCCCTCGGTAACGCCCGGCGAGAGCGCGGAAAACCACCAATCGCGCGCGTCGGTGCCATACGCGATCGGGATCGTCTCCACGCTGCCGTCCTCGTAGTGCACCGTGTATCGTGCGATCACGCCGCCATCGGCCACGTGGTGGTCGTTCCCCTCGGGCCCGCTGCCGAACTCGGTCGCATGCAGGATGTGCAGGCGTGCGAAGGAACGGCCGACCGGCACCGCCTCGACCCGCATCGGTCGCTCCGTTTTCAGCTTGCTGCCCAGCTGAATCATGCCCTCGCCGATGTGGAAACGTACGCCGGCGAGCGTCTGGTCGCCGCGCGGCAGCTCGGCCAGGTTGTTGCCCGCCGTCAGCTCAGAGAAGTCCGCGCTCAGCTTCTGATTGGTGAAGGCGTCGAGATCGATGGCTGTCAGCTTCCCCAGCGGCGCGGTTTCTTCTTTCCCCGGCGCCGCGAGTTCGATCAGGCTGTTGTTGTAGCCGCCGACCTGCCGCGGGTTGCCCGGATCCTGCCGCCACTTCTCACCGTCGATTAGGAACTTGTACTGGTAGGAGGCCGGCTTGAGCACCAGCCGCGTCTGGAAGGTGCCGTCCGCGTCCGGCCCGTCCATTTTGAGTGCCGTCTTGTCCCATTCGTTGAAGGTGCCCGCGAGATAAACGGCCTGGGCCGGTTCGCGCGGCGTGTACCGGAACGTCACCTCGCGGTCGCCGCTCGGGAGCTCGCGGACGCGCGGCGCGCCGAGCGTCAGGTCCTGCTCGGCGAGCGCGGCATCGAAGTAGCCGACCAGCATCTCCTCCCATGTCTGCTCGCCGAACGTGACCGCCTGATCCGGGTCGGGGTTGGAGAGGTTCTCCTCCGAATTATCGAAGTGGCCCGTGCAGTGCAGCCGGGTCCCCTCGGGCATGAGCTTCGGTTCGGCGAGCACGTACTCGTTCTGCCAGTTGAAGTCGTAGCGCGGCACGTCGAGCAGCGTCTCCTGGGATCCGTCCGGGTAGATGGCGTCGAAGAGGTACGACCTGCCGCGCAGGTTCATGTGCGGGAAGAGCGAGACGAGCAGTGTGTCCTGGCCGAAGCGGTGCTCGGCCTCGGCCGGGTAATCCTTGGCGTGCGGCGGGATGCGAAACTGGAAGTTGAGCGCCATGCCGCCCCGCACCTCGCGGCGCACCGTCTTCGCATCGGCGAACACCAGCCCCACGCTGCTCTGATCGGTCTGGGCGCTGCCGTTCGGCGTGTAGTGCATCTGGAACACGAGCCGGGAGCCGGCCGGGATGCGCTTGGCCATGCCGTCGCGCAGGACCTGGGGGGGCATGCCGGGCGCCGTCACGGCGAGCAGCTCGTTTCCCAGGCCGCCGGTCTGGGCGACCGGGCGGCTGTCGGGGGGCTGCACGATGAGCACCATGTGGTGCACCACCGATCGGTTCCCCGGCCGCGCCTCGGCGGCACGCACCCAGCGGTCCTCCTGGAAGCCGGGGTCCACCGCGAAGTACTGGTATTCGACGGTGCCCGAGGCGGGGACGGTGAACGGTTCCGGCATGTGCAGCACCAGGTCGGGAGCCGGGATGCGCCAGCCCTCGACGAACTGCGGCGGCGCCGGAAGGTCGCGGGGATCGCCCTGCGGCGCGCCGTTCTCGGCCCATTCCCGGATGAGCCGCTTCTCGTCGTCCGGCATGCGGGCGTCGTTCGCGAAGCTGCCGTAGGCGGAATTGGCCAGCCAGGGCGGCATGCGCTGCTGCTCGAGCACCTCGCGGATCATGTCCGCCCAGCCGACCACTTCGTCGTAAGACGTGAGCGCGAACGGGGCGATCTCGCCGGGACGGTGGCAGCCGGCGCAACGGCGGTTCAGGATCGGCGCCACGTCCTTGGTATAGGTGACCCTCCCTTTGGCTTCGCTGCGCTTGACCCGGCCGATCAAGCACCCCGCCGCCGCGACGGCCGGGTGCGCCACCGGCTTACCGGCCAGGAGCTCATCGAGCGCATCCGCGAGGTCGCGGCGCGTGGGGCTCGGGCGGCTGTAGCCGATGCCGTACTGATCATCGATGCGGCCGTGGTAGCGCACGACGTGGTCCGCGTCGAGCACGAAGACCTCGGGGGTACGCTGGGCCCCCAGGCGATCGGCAAAAGCGTTGCCCACGTCCTTGAGCACGGGAAAGTCGATGGCGTGCACCCGCGCGTGGTGCGCGATCTCGGTGATAGAATCCTGGCGGTTGGCGTTGATGCCCAGGAAGGCGACGCCGCGCGGAGCGAAGGCGCGATCGAGCTCGGCCAGGCGCGCGCCGTAGAGCTTCGACAGCGGGCACTCGGTGCCCAGGAACGCGAGCACAACCAGCTTGCGATCGCCCAAATCGCCGAGCGTGTGCCAGGCGCCGCGGTAGTCCTGGAGCCGGAAATCCTCGACCCGCTTGCCGATCAGCTCGTCGCGCTCGGGCGTGCCGCCGTCGGGCAACATACCGAGCAGAAGCACAAGCGCGCACAGGGGACTCATGGCAACTCCCTCGGTGAAGACCGGGATGCGGTCGGCGCACGGCCGACAGTCTATCACGGCGCGGGGGGATGAGGGGAGGACCGACAATACCGGGTAGTGGGTCAGTTTGAGGATCGACCCCCCCTGTCCCCCCCTTGGCAAGGGGGGGACAAGGGGGGGTATCAGCCAAACTGACCCACTACCCGTAAAGCGGTTGACCCTTGACCG
>JBGPMX010000748.1:0-2890 GCA_041487215.1 Planctomycetia bacterium
CGTGAGTTTGTCCCAAGGCTGGATCGACAGTCGCTCCAGCACGTTGCCTGCTTCCTGGATCGCGCAGACTCGTCGATCGGCCGCGCGGTGCTCGGCGATGACTTGCGCGACGATCTGGACCGTCACGGTCATCGCCACGGCGAGGACGACGGTGGCGACGCTGAGCTCGATCAGGCTGATCCCGCGCCGAATCCGCCGCCCTCTCCCGCTCATGGATTCGTGGGAGTGGGCGACACCCGGTATATTCGCGTGCCAGACACGCGTCCGCTCACAAGCGCCTCCGCCGCAAGGCAGGCGCCCCCTCACCCTGCCCTCTCCCCCGCATGATCCATGAGCGCGGGGGCGAGGGGACCGCAAAGCCGGAAGTCGTGCGGGAGTCCAAGGGGTCATACGGTCATTTCCTGGATCAGCTTGACGAGCGGGCCGAAGTAGGCGACTGCCAGCAAGAAGATGAGCAAGCCGATGCCGGCCACCACAACCGGGAACAGGACGTGCGCACACGCCTGCAATCGGTAGCCGAAGCGGCGCTCACCGCTGTCGGCGATCTCGCGTAGGGCCCAGGGCAGGTTACCGACGCGCTCGGCCGCGCGTACGAGCGCCGCGTCCGCCGGCTGGATGATCCCCGATCGCTCGAGCGAGGCGTGCCAGGCGGCGCCGTCGCTCACGAGCGCGGAAGCCCTGGCGAGCTGGAGCCGCACGCTACGTCGCGGGTAAGAACGCGCCAGCGTCTCGAGTGCCCGAGTCATCGGCTGCCCGCAGCCGATGTGGATCGCCAGCACCCGCAGCACCACGGCCCCGTGCAGCCGCCGGAACCAGCGGTCGACGCCGGGGAGCCCGCCGAGCACGAAGTACAACGGCGGCAGGAGCGCCAGGCAGGCCAGCTCGCCGAACCAGAGAGCGGCCAGCACCCACCCGCCGCGATCGAAATCCCCCAGACCCATCAGCAGCCGAGTGAGGTACGGTAGAGTCACCCCAAAATCCTCGTAGATCCGTTGCAGCCTGGGAGCGATGCCGCCGAGTAGGAAGACGGCCGACGCCTGGACACAGAGCAGCACGGTGGCCAGGTAGATGAGCCGGCCGATGAGGGCATTCCAGAGCGGTTGCCGCGCGCTGCGTGCCGCGGCCGCCTCGGGCAGCACGCGGCCGAGCGTCCCCGTTTCCCAGCCAGCGCGAGCGATGATCGCCGCGCCGTGCGGTAGGATGCGCGGATCCCGCTCGAGTGCGTCGGGCAGCGACACCCCCGCATCCAGCCGCTCGGCAAGCGCCAGCACGCGGCGGCGGTAAGCGCCGCCGCATTGCTCGGAGAAGGCGTCGAGCGCCGGCCCGAGCGGCAGACCGCGGTGCGCCGCCACCGCGAGCGTCCAGAGCAACGATTCCTTCTGAAACAACCGGCGCACGCCCAGAGCGTACAACAACGCCGCCAGCGGCACCGGCAGCCACACCACCGGAAACACCTGCTCCAGGCCGACGCAGAGGTAGACGCCGGCCCCCGCCAACATCCCCCAGGCGATCACCGTGAGCACGCCAAACCGGAAGTCACGGTAGGCACCGCCCGGCGCTCGGCGCTGCGGGTCGGCCGTAGCGACGTGCACGAGCATACCCCCCGCCGCGGCGATCAACGCGACGGTGATGGCCGCGACAAACTCGGCCGCGAGCGCGGCCGGGTCTTGCCAGACATCGAGGCGGCGCTCCGTGTCCGCCAGTACCCAGGCCAGGAACCAGCCGGTGGCCAGCACGGCGAACGCCAACAAAACCCCGCCGAGCACCACGACTCCGGTGACCCATCTGCGGGACCGCTCGCGACGCCGTGCGACAACGCGCTCGATGGCAACCAGGATGCCGACCCCGAGCGCCGCCTGGAGCAGGACCACGCTGAGCACGAGAGCGACATCGAACATGCGAGCCTCCACCGCTCAGAGGGACAGCGCCCGGATCAGCATGATCAGCGGCATGAACAGGGCGATCACGAGATATCCCACGGCCAGGACGACCGTCAGAACGAGGATCGGCGGCAGCACCTGCCCGATGTAGGCGATCTGAATGCGTGCGCGCGCCTCGAACATCTCCGCGGCGGTGTGCACGGCTTCGGGGAGCGCCTGGTGCATCTCACCCCAGGCCAGGATCTGGGTGAGAATCCGGGGGAAGCGGCACAGGGCGGCGGCGCTCGCCGCGACCGCCTCTCCGGTCTCGATGCGGCTGCCTAGCCGCCGGGCCGCGTCCGCGATCTCTGCGTCGCCGACCGCGGGGCCGGCCAGATCCAGCGCCGCTGGCAACGCAAGCTCGCTCTCGAGCAGCACCGCGAGCAAACGGCAGAAGTGGGCGAGTGCCACCCACCTCCAGAGCGCACCCAGGAGCGGCACCCGGTAGGCCAGGCGACGCCGCTGCGCGGCGGTCAGGAACGCCCGCGCCGCGGCCCAGCCGACAGCCACGCACAGGACAGCCCCCAGCGCCAACACCGGCGAAATCTCGCGCGCGGCGCGCGAGAGCTCGATCAGCGACTGGGTCGCGCCGGGCAGCGTCATGCCGAAGTCGCGGTAGATCATCTCGAACTGCCTGACCACCACCAGCAGGAAGAAGGCGAACAGTTCGCCGAGCGCGCAGAGCAGGATGATCGGGTACACCAGGCTCATCCAGGCGCGGCGGCGCAGATCGCGTGAGACCTCGTGGACGCGCGCGTACTGTTCGAGCACGTCGCCCAGCTTGTGCGATCGCACGCCCGCGCGAACCAAAGAGGCCAGGTGGCCGGGCAGGCGACCCCCCGTTCCTGCGATGGCCGCGTCGAGTGAATCCCCGGCGTCGAGCCGGTCGGCCAGGTCGCGCAGCGTGCCGCCGAGCGGACCGCGCGGCAACTCCGCGGCGAGCGCGCGCAGGCCGGGGGCCAGGGGGAGCC
>JBGPMX010000749.1:0-2875 GCA_041487215.1 Planctomycetia bacterium
CCATGCATCGGGCGCCAGCAGGCTGACCATCGACCCGATCGGACTCATGTTGCGCAGCGTGCCCGGCCAGTAGCCGCCCACCAGGAACGACGGCACCACCGGGAACACAGAGCAGGCAAGCACGATCGCGTAGCTGCTCATGAGGGCGCCGTAGGCGGTGCGCGCCATCGCGCTGGCGCCCACGCCGACCATCGCCGCGCAGACCGTGCTCAGGGCCAAGTGCAAGTAGATCCGCCCGATCAGGCCGCCGTCCAGCGTGCCCAGCACCTGGCAGAGCGTGACCACCGGAAGCGAGCAGAGCAGCAGCACGAGGGCGAACGCAACCGAACCCAGCCACTTCCCCACCACGATCTGCCAGGCGCGGATGCGCGACACCTGGAGCAGCTCGAGCGACTGCGTCTCGCGCTCGAGCACCACCGAGCCCGCGGTCAATCCGGGAACGATCGCTAACAGCAACAGCAGCTGGCCGATGCCGACCAGGTAAACCATGCGGCGTGACGCGACTACCGCAAGCGTGAGCACGTGGTCGGTCGGCCAGCTGGCCAGCGCAACGGACGCCAGCACGGCCAGGTAGGCGAACAGCAGCACGACCGCGCGGCGCGAGCGCAGGAGCACCAGGGTTTCCTTGCGCAGCATGGCTCCGAGCATCATGGTTCGGTGCTCCGCCGTCCGAAGCCATCCCCCGACGTGAGCGCCAGAAACGCCTCCTCCAGGTCGCTCACCACCTCGCGGAAAGCGACCAGGGCGTGCCCGGCCTGCACCAGGCCGCTCAGCAGGCGGGCGATCTCCTCCTCGGTCGCTTCGAACTGGACGCGCAACAGGTTCTCGATCCGTTCCAGCCGGTCGATCTTGTCACCCGGCAGCAGCTGGCGGATGGTCTCTGCCACGGCGCCAGGATCGCTGAGCGACTCGATCTCGAGCAGCCGATGCGGGTGCACCTGCCGCTGCACCTCGCGCACCGTGCCACAGGCGACCAGCCGGCCCTGCTCCATGAAGCCGACCCGGTCGCACACGGAGGCCAGTTCGGGCAGGATGTGCGACGAGATCACGATCGTCTTGCCGATCTGGCGCAACCGGTCGAGCAGCACGCGCATCTCGACGCGGGCGCGTGGGTCGAGCCCGTTGGTCGGCTCGTCGAGCAACAGGACGCGCGGATCGTGCACGAGCGTGCGGGCGACCCCCAGCCGCTGCCGCATGCCGTGCGAAAGGGTCTCGACGTAGTAGTCGCGCATGGCGGCCGCACCGGCCAGGTCCAGCACGTCGTCGACACGTTGCCGCCGCTCGCGCCGCCGCAGCCCATACGCCGCCCCAAAGAAGTCGAGGTACTCCCAGACCCGCATTCCCTCGTAGGGCACCAGGAAGTCCGGCATGTAGCCGACGAGGGAACGCACCGCGTCCGGGTGCCGCACGACGTCGACGCCCCCCACCCACGCCTCGCCCGACGTGGGGGCCAGCAGGCCGCAGAGGATGCGGATGGTGGTGGTCTTGCCGGCCCCGTTGGGTCCCACGTAGCCAAAGATCACTCCGGAATCGATCTGGAGGTCCAGCCCGTGGAGGGCGCACACGTCACCGTATTGCTTTCGGAGACTCTTCGTTTCGATCATGACCCGGACGTTCCCCCACCGGACGGCGCGGACGCAGCCGACGACTCGCGGCGGCATCGGCATTCCAGATCCACTTCACGAAGAAACCATGTCTGCCCCTCCCAGGCGTGCTCCTCGGCGAAGCGGTCGCGCGGCTCCACTTCGAGCTCGATCCGCAGCGCCCGCCGGGGACCCGCCGAGGCCGGCAACGGAACGGCGAAGCGTCCCACCGGCATCTCGGGCAGCTCGAGCGGCTCCCCGTCCGCCGTAGCACGCACGCGGAAACCGTCCGACGCGAAATGCAGGAACAGCGTGGCCGCTTCGATCTGCGCCGGCCCGGCCCAGTCGGGAAGGCCGAAGACCAGCGCGAGCACGCGGCCGGAGACCGGCTTGTCGCCACGCAACACGCTCTTGCCGTAGTAGTACGGTCGCGCGCTCGGGTCCGGCAGGGACAGGACCATGCCTCCCTTGGGAATGAGAAATTCGTCCTCGGCGACGCGCCAGCTCGGGACTGCGAGCACGAGGCCCAGCGCGCGGGTGCGGCCCGTCTTCGCCCCGTTGCCCACGTCGATGGGAAGGAGCGGGGCGGCGGCCCAGCCCCCGAACAGCGTCCCGGAGCTGGTCCCCTGATATGTCCCGCGCTCGTCGCGCAGCACGTTCTCTGCGTCGTCGCTGGTGTTGGGTTCGAGAAACAGCGCGTGCAAAAACGAGCGGCGCAGGCGCGCCGCGGAATCCAGCACCGGCCCCGCCTCGTACGTCTCGAACGGGCTCGGGCCCTGCGCCGCACCTACGCGGAACGCGCGGCGTGCCCCGCTCTGCAGCGGTCCCACCGGCAGCACGCGCCGGCCGTAGCGCAGGAACGAGGCGTCCAGGTCGTACCCGGTCGTGTTCGCCAGCTCGAAGGTCAGCCCGGAGGAGTCCGCGACCCCCGTTACCGTCGCCCCGGCCCCTGCGACGGTTCCCTCGATCGGCAGCAGCCGGAGCTTCCCCTTCTCGGCGTGGAACGCGAGCTCCGTTGCCGCGTCGCGCATGACGGCGTTGACAACCGACGGGTCCCGGTCCGACGTGGGCATCGGCCGCGCGGCACCGCCGTGAACCACCAGCCGCCTCTCCCCGCGCGACGCCGGGAAGACGCTCAAATAGTCGCTGGCCCGCGCCACCCCGGATCCGCTCGCGGCACAGACCATCCACAGGTCGTAGAGCCCGTCCCCCGCCGCACCGCCGATGAGCCGCACCGACAGTTGCGCGGCCGCGGCGAACGCGAGCGCAGCCAGGCACACAGCCGCCCAGCG
>JBGPMX010000750.1:0-2874 GCA_041487215.1 Planctomycetia bacterium
AGAGTCACCAGCTCTGGCACAGCTGGTTCTGCCGCTGGGCCGATTTCCCCCAACGCGTCAATGGCCAGCGACTTCACCGTGTCGTCTTTCAACGCCTTGATAAGAAGCGGAACAGCCGCTTGGGCGTAGGGACCGAGCGCGGCCAGCGTCCGCAGGGCACGCTCTCGGATCAGCACATTTTCGTCCTTCAAAGCTTCGACGAGGTGTACGGCTGCCGCCTCGAGCGCAGCGTTTCGCGGGGAGCCGGTTGGCGCTTCCTCGACCGCAACGCAACCCGCAAGAAATACCGCGATGATTGTCTTCATGGCCGGCCTCTCGTGCGGCTGACGGTCGTTGGGGCGCTAGCGCAGGGCTTCGCCCGCTGCGTCGAGCAGCTGCGAGTTCGGGACGGAGTTGCCGAACGCCGCGAATTGGTCGAAGGTCCAGACGACGCGCTTCGTGCGTGGGTCGAGCTCGATGAGCAGCGGATTATCCGGGCCGGCGTGGCAGTTGCCAATCACGTAATGCCCGTTGGGCAGCACCTCCAGTGTGGTCACCCAGGCGAGCGTGATGTTCGGCAGGTCGTGCTGCTCGATCTTCCAGACAATCTCCTTCGCCGGCGTGACCTCGAGGATGCTGTGGCCGTTGCCGGTCGCGATGAGGGTGTTGCCGCTGGGCAGCCGCACCGCCGCGAAGACCTGGTTCCCGAAGGCTTCGGGACCATGGCCCGGTTTCGGCTCCTTGCCGAAGAGCGGCACTGCGTATTCCCAGATCACCTCACCCGTTCGCCCGTCGTATTCACGGACGAAGCCGTCCGCCTCGTGGCAGACCAGGTAGTTGCCGTTCTTGAGCTTCCGCGCGAGCCGCGTGTCGGAATGTGTGCTCGGGTGGTTCACTCTCAGCTTGAGTTCGCGCAGCAGCTTGCCGTCGTGATCCACCTCGATGATTCGCGCCGGCCCGGACTCGGCGATCATCACCCGGCCATGTTCGAGCGGCTGGAACGCGTGGACCTCGACGCGCTTGCCCTCGTTCCCATTGCTCTTCGCCGAGTCGTACGACCACACCACCGCCCTGGTCTTCACGTCGATCTCCGCCAGCTTGGCGGGGCCGTCCTGCACCATGAGGTTGCCGCTCGGCAGCACGTGAATGTCGTGAATGCCGCCCCACGGCATCTCCCACTCGATCGCGCCCGACCCGCTCACGATCGCCAGGCGACCGTCCCCCTGCACCACCACTCGGTGTGCGGCCGACGCGGCATCGGACCGGATGCAATAGACGCGTGCGGACGTGCGGATCAGCAGCCGGTCCCCCGCGATCGCCGGCGTCGCCATGCACATGTCGTCCTCGGCCAGCTCGTTGGTGTGCAGCAGCCGGAACTTGTCCCCGGCCTCGAGCACGTAGGTCACGCCGTACTCGTTCAGGCAGAACACCCGGTCGCTGGTCGCCCACGGCGAGGCGGTGAACGCGCGCCCTTCGAGCAAGCGCTGGCGGTCGTAGATCAGCGATCCGTCGCGAGCGTTGTGGCAGGCCACGAAGCCGCGGTCGTAAAGCACATAGAGGCGGCCGCCGGCCACCAGTGTCGTCGGGTTGTAGGGCGCGGCCGTGCGGTCGCACCAGGCGATGAATTCGTTCGACGTTTCGTCGCCTTGGAGCGAGATGTCGCCCGAGGCGCCCGGGCGAACCGCGTAAATCGGCCGCAGCGGGTCTTGCACGTAGCCGGAGCTGAGATAGAGCAGCCCGTCCCGCGCGTACGGTGTCGCGATCGTGATGCTGGACATGCCTTGGAGCGACCAGAGCAGCTCGCCGTCCCGGCTGTATGAGCGGACCTTGCCGGTGCCCGCGGTCACGATCTCGCTGCGCGCGTCATTCTTCCAGACGTAGGGCGTGGACCAGTTGCTCTTCTCATCGCGCTCCGTGCGCCACAGCTCCTCGCCGGTGCGATTGTCCAGCGCGAGCAGGTACGAGTCCTCCTCGTTGTCGTTCAGCACAATCAGGCGGTCGTCGTGCAGAACGGGTGACGCAGCCGTGCCCCAGCCGTAGCGGGTGGGGTGCGGATCCAGCCGCTTCGTCCACACGGGCTCGCCGTCCGGATCGAAGCAGAAGACGCCGATGTTTCCGAAGTAGGCATAGACGCGCTCGCCGTCCGTGACGGGTGTTTCCGACGCGAAGCTGTTCTTGAGGTGGACGGCGGTGGACGGGACGCCGCGATGGGCCAGCCGCTCCCAGAGGACGCGGCCGGTCGCGAGATCGAGGCAGTAAACTCGCCACTCGTGCACGCTCTCGGGCGGTTTCGGTCGGTTGCCGCCGAAGTACAGGCCTTTTTTCGGCTCCTCGGACGCGCCGAGGTTCACCACGGTGGTGAGAAACACCCGGTCGCCCCACACGATCGGCGACGACCAGCCCCGCCCAGGTATGTCCGTCGTCCAGGCGACGTTTTCCGTGGCGGACCAGCGGTCCGGCAGATCGGCCGCTTCCGCCGTGCCCAGCGAGTCCGGCCCGCGGAATTGAGGCCAGCGGCTGGGCGGTTCGCCCTTCGACAGGCCGGTGAGCAGCGCCAGCGTCGCGAGAGTTGCGGTGATCGTGCGATGGATCCAGCACACGAGCGTTCTCCCTTGCCTGTAGGACGGTGCCGCCCGCGGCGGCCGCGACGAACTCGCGTCGCGTGCTTCGGTCCATGGGCGTTCGCCCGCTTGGGGTATGTCGGTTCATGTCCGAGACGCATTGCCCATGATACCCTACCCAAGGACAGTTCAGTGCGGGATCATCGGAACTGCCCGGACTCCTGGATGAGAGCAATGGACGGCACCCCGTTACCGCAAGACGTTCAGCTCCCGCACTTGCAGACATTCTCGCGAGCTGCGGAGCTCGCGAGCTTTACGCGAGCCGCCGAGTCGC
>JBGPMX010000751.1:0-2872 GCA_041487215.1 Planctomycetia bacterium
CGCTCGACCGCGACGACGACTGGGTTCGCGAGCGGCCGGTATTCGAGCTGAGCGGGCCGGTGTGGCAACGCTGGAAACACAAGCGGCAACTCCGCGCGCTGTGGCGAGTGGCCTGCGACGCCGCCGCGCGGCCCATGAACGCCGCGGAGTTGCGCCGCCTGGCGGATCGGATCCGCACATTCGACGCGCTGCGAGCGTCGGGCGCGCTCACGGTCCGCTGGGCGCCGCGCGGCGCACGCGCGCTGCTGGCGCGGCGCCTGCCTGCGCGGCGGTTCGGCACCGCTGCGCCGGCCGCGCCACGCGAGCCGCACCGGCGCGAAGAGGAGCACCCATGAACCCGGGACAATTGGCCGATTCGCACAGCACGCCCGTAGAGACCCTGGCCGAACAGGCGCGCTGGGTCCACGAGCGCACTCGCGAGGCCGTGCGCGGCGTCGTGGTCGGCCTGGATGGCGTTGTGACCCAACTGCTCATGGCGCTCGTCGCGCGCGGGCACATCCTCATGGAGGGGGTGCCGGGCACCGCCAAGACCACGCTGTGCAAGACGTTCGCGCGCATCCTCGGCATCGACTACCACCGCATCCAGTTCACCCCCGACCTGCTCCCCTCGGACGTCACCGGGACCCACATCTTCGACCGCAAGGCGAACGATTTCGTGCTGCGGCGCGGGCCAATCTTCTGCCAGGTGCTGCTGGCCGACGAGCTGAACCGGGCCCCGGCCAAGACGCAATCGGCCCTGCTCGAGGCGATGCAGGAGTACCAGGTAACGATTGAAGGAACCACGCTCGCGCTGCCCGAGCCGTTCATGGTGCTCGCCACGCAAAACCCGATTGAGCAGGAGGGGGTGTACCGGCTGCCCGAGGCGCAGCTGGATCGGTTTTTGCTCCGGGCGGACGTGAGTTACCCGGACCGGTTGGCCGAGATCGGCATGCTGGATCTGCACAGCGACCCGCCCCCGCTGCCGGACGCCCTGTTCGATACGGCGCTCATCCGCGGGCTGCAGGACGGCCTGCACGCGGTGTTCGCGGCGGAAGGGCTGCGCGAGTACATCGTGGACCTGGCCCGGGCCAGCCGCACGCACCCCGATGTCGCGCTCGGCGCGAGTCCGCGCGCCGCCCTGTTCCTCATGCGCGCCGCACGCGCCCGCGCACTGCTCGAGGGCCGCACCTACTTCACGCACGAAGACGTCCAGGCGGTCGCCCTGCCCGTACTGACGCACCGGCTCATCCTGCGGCCGGAGGCGGAGATCGAGGGGGAATCGGTGGCCTCGGTGATCCAGGAAGTCATCGACTCGGTGCCCGTGCTGCGCCTCAAAACGGCGCCGGAGACGCGCGGGCCGCACGGTTAAAATCATGGTTACCCGCCGCGCTCGCTGGCTCCTACTCGTCGCTGTGATCGGCACGCTGGCCGGGTTGATCGGCGCGCGCGAGCAGGTGAGCACGGTCGGATTGGCGGTGCTGGCCTGGGTGACAGCGGAGTGGCTGCTCTTTCGCTGGCGTGCCGACTGGGTCGTGCGGCGTTTGGAGGTGGAACGCACGGTGTGGGACGAGCGCGGTCCGACCCGGACGCTCTGGACCGGCCGGACCTATCGGGTCGAAACGCGCATCCGCCTGCCGGGCGGGCTGGGTCTGCCGTACGCCCTGTGGCGCGAGCCGGTGCCGGCCGCGCTGGTGCGGGTCGCCGGCAGCGCCGAGTGCGAGGCGGGTCTCGTAGCGGGCCGATCCGTCTCCCTGATCTACACGGTACGCGCGGACCGGCCGGGCGCGGCGCGGTTCGAGGGCGTGACCGTTCGGCTCGCCGATCACCAGGGCTTCTTCTATGCGGAGCGGTTTCTGGCGCTGCCGCAGTCGTACCGGGTGCTGCCGATCTTGACGCAGCCGCAGCCGACGCCCAGCTACCGCAAACGCCGCAACCAGCTGCCCCCGCCCGGCCGCCACACCCACGCCAAGCCGGGAATCGGCTCCGAGCTGCTCCAGGTTCGCGAGTACGCCCCCGGGGACCCGCTCAAGTCCGTCGCCTGGAAAATCTCCGCGCGGCGCAATCGGCTCATGACCCGGGATTTCGAAAGCGAGGTCCCGGTGCGATGCACGCTCTTCGTGGACACATCGAATTCGGTGCGCATCGGCCACCCCGGCCCGACCGCGCTCGTCCGTTTGGTCCTTCTGGCGGGCGCCGTCGTCGAGACGGCGGTCGCGAACCGTGACCCGGTCCGGCTCTGCCTGTGCGACGAAGAGAGCGCGCGGTTGCTGCCGCCCGCGACCAACCGGCACGGTGTGATCGCGCTCCTGGACAAGCTGGCCGAGGCGGCCGCGCGGCCGCCCGACCCGGTCGCCTGCGGACTCGAGCCGCTCGAGGGGCAGGCCTATGAGCTGTGCGCGACGATCTACCCCGCGCTGCTGACGCCGGGCATCAACCGGCTGCCGTTTCGCATCCGCCCGTTGCGCGCGCGGGCGCGAACCCGGCTACGCCGCCGCGAGCGCCTGGCGGTCGTTCTGGCCGAGCACTTCGATCTCGGCGCCGGCGAAACAGCCCGGCTGATCTACGACGACCGGCGGATGTCGCATCTGCTGCAGCGGTTCCTGGGCGAGCACCATGTGCCGTACGCGGGACCGCTCTACGATGCCGCCGGACGCTACCTGTTCGCGGCGGAGCGAAAGGTCCCTGTGCTGGCCGACGCCATGCTGCGCTGCGTGCGCCGCAGCCAGGACAACGAGCTGTTCGTCCTTATGGCCGACCTGCTCGAGCTGTCTGCGTGGCTCGAGCCGCTGCTGGCCGCGGTGCGCGCCGCCTCGGCGCGGCATCACAAGGTCATGGTGCTTTGCGCCTGGCCGCCGGGAATCGAGCCGCCGCGATCGCCGGCGACAGGGGAAGC
>JBGPMX010000752.1:0-2868 GCA_041487215.1 Planctomycetia bacterium
CCCGGCTACTTTATCTTCTGGCTACGGCGGTTGCTAATCCATGACCTCTGCCACACTCCTTTTCTGTCTGGCTCTGGCCGGCCCAGCGGCCGACCCGGTTCCGGTCTATGTCCTGGTGATCCACGCCGACCAGCACCGCTTCGACTGCCTGGGCTGCATGGGCAACCCGGACGTGCGGACGCCTCACCTGGACGCGTTGGCGCACGACGGCGTTCTGTTCCACACTTCGTTCTGCACCTGGCCAGTTTGCACGCCGTCGCGCTACTCGCTGCTGAGCGGGCAGTACGTGGTACAGCACCGCGGCCGCGGCAACGGCGCGACGCTCGCGCCCGGCACTCCCACGTTTGCTCGCATCCTGCAGAGCGCGGGCTACCGGACCAAGGCGGTCGGCAAGATGCACTTCACGCCCGCCTACCTTGATGTCGGTTTCAGCAAGCTCCAGCTCGCCGAGCAGAACGGCCGCGGCCGCCTGGTGGACGACTATCACCGGTATCTGCGCGACCGCGGTCTCATCGACTCGGTTGATCTGATCGACCAGGAGCAGCCGTATCGCGGCCGAGCCCCGGCCGACTACTGGGAGCGGTTCGGCGCCGGGCCTTCCAACCTGCTCGAAGAGCAGCACTCGACCACATGGATCGGTAACCGGGCCTGTGAAACCCTCGAGGCATGGTCGGACGACGCGCCGAGCTTGCTCATGGTGGGCTTCATCAAGCCGCACCACCCGTTCGATCCGCCCCCCGGCCGGTGGGCGTCGCTGTACGATCCCGACGCAATGCACGTGCTTCCCGGCTGGATCGACGAACCGCTCGGGCGCGACGTGGATCCGCGCCGCGGATACTTCGACAACCGAACGCTCACGCTCGCCGCGCTGCGCCGCGTCATGGCTCATTACTACGCCACGATCTCGCAGCTGGACGCGCAGGTGGGCCGGATGGTGGACATCCTCAAGCGCAAGGGGCTCTACGACCGGACACTGATCGTGTACACGGCGGACCACGGCGAATTTCTGGGCTTCCACCATCTTCTGCTCAAGGGGAACCATCTCTACGACCCGCTGGCCAAAGTGCCGCTGATCGTGAAGTTGCCGGGTCAGAAGCATGCGGAGCGCGTGAGCAACGCGCTGGTGAGCTCGATCGATGTGACAGCGACTATCCTCCGTGCGGCGGGGCAGAAGCCGGGACCGGACATGCGCGGCCGGCCGCTCCAGCCGGTCTTGCGCGGCGAGCAGCCGGAGCGTTCCCTGGTCTTCGCCGAGGACGGCGGCACGGTCATGGTCCGCTCCGCCACGCGCAAGCTGATCTACGGTAACCGCTCGGGTCGGTCGATGTTCTTCGACCTTGAGCAGGACCCGCTCGAGATGGAGAACCTGTACGAAGTCCCGGAGCGGCGGAGTGAGATCCAGGACCTGGAGACCGCTCTCTTACGCTGGTTTGCGAGGGACGCCCAGGCAGGCGCGTACGTCGATGCGGATGCGCCGCAGATCGACCAGCCGAACGTGCCGCGCGATCGCCGTGCGGCCGAACGGGAGATGGAGCGGTACATCGAGACGCGGATGCGCGAGCTGGTGGGGGAGTGACGGGGTCCGCAAAACACTCCAGCGTGCACTCCAGCGCAGCGGCACATGCTCGAGCGTGAACTCCAACCGCCTCGGGTTCACGCCAGCAGCTCAGTGACCACGTTGCCGGCGACGTCCGTAAGGCGGAAGTCGCGGCCCTGGAAACGGTACGTCAGCTTTAAGTGGTTCAGGCCGAACAGGTGCAGCAGCGTGGCGTGGAAGTCGTTGATGTGCACCGGGTCCGCGCTGATGTTCCAGCCCAGCTCGTCGGTCTTGCCGATCACCTGCCCGCCGCGGATGCCGCCCCCGGCCATCCAGATGGTGAAGGCGAACGGGTGGTGGTCGCGTCCGCTCACGGTGGCGAACCCCGGGCGGTTCTCGCCGAGCGGCGTGCGGCCGAACTCGGACGCCCAGATCACCAGGGTCGAGTCCAACAGGCCGCGGCGCTTGAGGTCCTTGAGCAGGGCCGCGATGGGCTGGTCCGCCATCTGGCAGTTGAACGCGAGCTCCTTGTCGAGGTTGCTGTGGTGGTCCCACGAGGCGTGGTACAGGTTCACGAAGCGCACGCCGCGCTCGACCAGGCGCCGCGCGAGCAGGCAATTCACGGAGAACGCGTGGAAGACCCCCTTGCCGCCGCCCCGTCCGCCCTTGCCGTTTTCGTCGCGATCGACGCCGTACAGATCGAGCGTTTCCTGGGTTTCGCCGGAGAGGTCGATAAGCTCGGGTGCGGCGGCCTGCATCCGGAACGCCAGCTCGTAGGCCGCCACCCGGCTGTTGATTTCCGGATCGCCGATCGTCTGGTAGCGTTCCCGGTTGAGCCCGGCGAGCGTCTCAATGGTCTGACGCTGGATCGTTTCGGTAAGACCGGGCGGGTTATTCAGGTTCAAAACCGGTTCGCCCTGGTTGCGGAAGAGCACCCCTTGATACGTCGAAGGCAGAAAGCCGCTCGACCAGTTCGACGCGCCGCCGCTCGTGCCGCGCCCCGCGTTGAGTACCACGTAGCCCGGCAGGTTGTCGGATTCGCTGCCCAGGCCGTAATTGACCCATGACCCCACGCTCGGGCGGCCGAAGGTGGGCACGCCGGTGTTCATGGCGAGCTGGCCGGGGTGGTGGTTGAACGAATCGGTGTGCATGGAGCGGATGAGCGCGATGTCGTCGGCGCAGCTGCCCAGGTGCGGCAGGAAGTCGGACATCTCCATACCGCACTGGCCGCGCGGCGTGAACTTCCGCGGGCTGCCCATGACGACGGCCGATTCTTTCTGGATGAACGCGAACCGCACGTTCTTGGTGAACGACTCGGGAAGCTTCTGCCC
>JBGPMX010000753.1:0-2866 GCA_041487215.1 Planctomycetia bacterium
ACCAACGGCTTTGTGGAAATGGCGGTCCGCGAGCTCGGTGCGGAGCGGGTCATCTACGGTAGCGATACGCCCGGCCGCAGCTTCGCGTCGCAACTGGGCAAGGTGCAGGGAGCGCGCGTCTCCGAAGAGGCCAGGCGGCTCATCCTGGGAGAAAATCTGCGCCGCATGCTGACGCCAATCCTGCGAGCCAAGGGGGTGCGAGTCTGATGCCCGAGATCATTGACGCCAACGTGTCCCTATTCGGTTGGCCGTTCCGCCGCTTGCCGGGCAGTGACACCGCGGAACTTGTGGCCAAGCTGCGGGAGCACGGGGTCACACGGGCTTGGGCCGGCAGCTTCGAGGGCGTGTTCCAGCGCGATGTGGCGGGCGTGAACGACCGGCTGGCGCAGGAATGCCGCGAGCGCGGCGACGGCATGCTCGTCCCGTTCGGAACCGTGAACCCGCTGCTGCCGGATTGGGAAGAGGACCTGCGGCGCTGCCACGAGACGCATCGCATGCCGGGGATCCGCCTCTACCCGAACTATCACGGCTACGCGCTCGATCACGCCGAGTGCGCAAAACTGCTGGCGGCCGCGGCCGAGCGGCGGGTGGTGGTCCAGATGGTGGTCACGCTGGAAGACGAGCGTACCCAGCCGGCGCTCGCGCGCGTGCCGCACGTCGACACCAGGCCGTTCGTGGGGCTTGTGGGACAGCTGCCGGATCTGCGCGTGGTGCTGCTGAACGCGTTTCAGGGAGTGCCCATCGAGCAGGTGGGCCGCCTCGCAGCCGCTGGCCGCGTCTGGTTCGACATCGCGATGCTCGAGCGCGTCGGCGGTGTCGCGCGGCTCGCCGAGCAGGTCGGCCCCGAGCGCGTGCTGTTCGGCTCGCATTACCCGTTCTTCTACTTCGAGTCCGCACTGCTCAAGATGCGCGAGTCGCCGCTCGACGAATTGGATCGCCGTGCCATCCTGTTCGGGAATGCCCGCGGCCTGCTCGAGCCGACGTGAGTGGACGGCGGGGTTTACCCTCGCCGAGCCTCGCCCAACGAAGCGTGACGCACCTCCGCGTGCTTCTCTGATTTGACCCGACGTCCGGCGAAGGAACCTGCGATGAAGCTTGTCGTCTATCCCGCGGTCGAAGTGGACCGGTTAGAAAAAATGCGCGCGGCGGCGCCCATCGCATCGGTCGTCAACGCGCAGACGGAGCAAGAAGCCGCGGGTGCCATCGCCGACGCCGATGCGTTCTTCGGCAGGATCACCCCCGCACTCCTGGCGGCCGCGGGACGGCTGCGCTGGGTGCAGTCTCCCACGGCCAGCCTCGAGCACTACATTTTCCCGGAACTGGTGGACCACCCGTGCGTGCTGACCAACATGCGGGGCCTGTTTTCCGATGTGATCGCGGATCAAGTATTCGGCTATATCCTTTGCTTCGCGCGGAACTTCCCGCACTACATTCGCAATCAACTCGCCGGTCGCTGGGAGCCGGTGGGGGGGGAATCGGAACGGGTCACGTTTGCGTCGGGTCCGGGGCGGGTGACCGGGATCGATCGAGCCCATCTTCATCTGGCGGATGCGACGCTCGGCGTGGTTGGGTTCGGCAACATCGGCCAGGAGCTCGCACGCCGAGCGCTGGCCTTTGGCATGCGCGTGGTCGCGGTCGACCCGGTCCGGAGCGCCGGCATCCCTGAAGTAGCAGTCTGGAAACCGGATCGCCTGGCCGACCTTTTGGCCGTGAGCGACTTCGTGGTCATCGCGGCGCCGCACACGCCCGACACGGTGAAGCTGTTCCGCCGCCCACAATTCCAGCAGATGAAACGGTCGGCCTATCTGATCAACGTGGGCCGGGGCGTCATTGTGGACCTGGCCGATCTCGTGGAGTCGCTGCGGGCCGGCGAGATAGCCGGTGCGGGGCTGGACGTGTTCGAAACCGAGCCGCTTCCGCCCAATAGCCCGTTGTGGAAGCTGGAGAACGTCATTATCACACCGCATGTGGCGGGTTATTCGCCCCGCATCGCCGAGCGGCATCTGGGCGTGCTGCTGGACAACATTGGCCGTTTCGCACGGGGCGAGCCGTTGCGGAACCAGGTCGATAAGTCGCGGTGGTTCTAGCGCGATTGTCCCGTTCACGCCTTCCCCATTTGCGGTCCGCTCGCCCTCGCGCTCATGGATCACGCGGGACAGTCAGCAGTCGGCAGTCAGCAGTCCTCATGTATCTTCCAGCGACTTCCCCGGGTTTCGGTCCCCTCGCCCCCCGCGCTCACGGATCATGCGAGGGAGAGCGGCAGGTTGTCATCCTGAGCCAAGCGAGGAACGAGCCAAGCGAAGGATCTGGGTTAGAGCAACGAATGAGGGAAGGAACCGCGGATGGAACACCGATCCGAAGATGACCCCGGGATCGGCCTCTGAACTATCGGCGTCGGTCGGCGTGCATCGGCGGTTGCTAATCTTTTGACGTGAGTAGCTCGCCCCAGGTCACGGAGATCACATCGCCCAAGCCTCAGGATGGACAGACCGCTAGTAACCGCGCGAGCCGTCCACCACGTGCAGCAGAGGCTGCCCGGCCAGGTAGCGACCCAGGTTGTCGAGGAACCGCTCGAGCACGCGCGCCGGGTGATGCTCGGAATCGCCGGCCATGTGTGGCGTGACGAGCACGTTGGGGAGTGACCATAGAGGGCTGTCGGCCGGGAGCGGTTCGTTCTGGAACACATCCAGAACCGCGCCGCGGATCACGCCGCTCTGGAGCGCCTCGATCAGTGCGGGCTCGTCGACGATCGCGCCGCGCGCCATGTTGACCAGGAAGGCCGATCGCTTCATCCGCCGCAACTCGTCGTGTCCGATCATGCCGTGCGTCCGGCTCGTGAGCGGGAGGGCGAGCACGACGAAGTCGC
>JBGPMX010000754.1:0-2862 GCA_041487215.1 Planctomycetia bacterium
GAGGTGCCGCCGCTGCCGTACATCGAGCTGCGCGAGCCCGAAGGGGAGTACGATCGCTACCACACGGACATCGCCGCCGCGCTCAAGCTGGCGCAGGCCGCGTTCCCCGAGGACACGATGAAGCGCATCGTGCTCGTGAGCGACGGCAATGAGAACCGCGGCGACGCTCTGCAGCAGGCGGTCGCCGCGCGCGGCAACGGCATCTCCATCGACGTCCTGCCCATCCGCTACCGCTACGACGACGAGGTCATGGTCGAAAAGGTGACCATGCCCCCCGACGTGCACCAGGGGGAAACGGTCAACCTCAACATCGTCGTCCGCGCCACCCACCCGGTCGCCGGCACGCTGCGGCTGTCCCAGAAGGCCAGCAACCGCACCGTGCCGCTCGTCGAGAAGCACGTCCTGCTCGCGCGCGGCGTGAACCCGTTCACCGTGCCGCAGAAGATCGACGAGACCAACGTGTACACCTTCGAAGCGCGGTTCGACCCGGACAACCTGGCCGACGACCGCATTCCCCAGAACAACGAGGCGACCACCTACACGCACATCAAGGGGACCGCCAAGGTGCTGCTCGTCGAGGGAACATCGGGCGAGCACGATGCGCTGGTGGCCGCGCTGCGGCAAGAGAACATCGAGATCGATCAGGTTGGCCCGGACCGCATGCCCGACAGCCTGGCCGAACTCCGGCCCTATGACACCGTGATCCTGGCCAACCTGCCGCGCGAGAACCTCTCGGACCGCCAGATGGAGATGCTGGCACGCAACACGCACGACCTGGGCGCCGGGCTGGTCATGATCGGCGGCCCCGAGAGCTTCGGCGCCGGCGGCTACATCGACACGCCGATCGAGAAGGCCCTGCCGGTCGACATGCAGATCAAGAGCATGAAGGTCACCGGCAAGGGGGCGCTGGTGCTGATCATGCACGCGTGCGAGATCCCGCAGGGAAACTTCTGGGAGAAGCAGATCGCCAAGGACGCCGTCAAGACCCTCTCGTACAACGACGAGGCCGCCTGCCTGCAATCGCAGGGGGGACCGATCTGGGTGTTCCCGCTCCAGCAGGTCAAGGACAAGTCGCGGCTCTACGCCAAGATCGACCGCATGACCCCGGCCGACATGCCCGATTTCGACACGGTGCTGATCGCCGCGCGGAACGCGCTCCTCAAGAGCGACGCCATGACCAAGCACGTTATCCTGGTCACCGACGGCGACCCGGCCGCGCCGACCAGCGCGGTGGTCCAGAGCTTCGTGCTGGCCAAGATCACCGTGACCACCGTGGGCGTGGCGGTGCACGGCAACGACATCGGCGCCAAGCAGCGGCTCAGCAACCTGGCCAAGCTGACCGGGGGCCGCTATTACGACGTGGTCAACAACAACGCACTGCCGCGCATCTTCCAGAAAGAAGCCCGCATCGTCTCCCGGCCGCTCATCTTCGAGAAGGACCCGGCCTGGAGCCCGCGGATCGCGCAGCCCACGGAACCGATCACCGGCTTCGCGAACCTGCAGCTCCCGCCCATCAAGGGGCTCGTGCTCACCACGCCCAAGGAGAACGAGCTGGTGGAGGTCCCGGTCGTGTCGCCGCTGCCGGCCGGCATGGAGAACCCGGTGCTGGCGCACTGGATCTACGGGCTGGGCAAGTCGGTCGCGTTCACCAGCGACACCGGCACGCGCTGGGCGACGACCTGGACCGAGTGGGAGAATTACCGCAAGTTCTGGGCGCAGATCATCCGCTGGAGCATGCGCAGCGTCGAGGGCGGGAACGTGGTCGTGTCGACGCACCGCGCCGACGGCAGGATCAAGGTGATCGCCGACGTGCTCGACAAGGACAACCAGTTCGTGAACTTCGCCCAGCTCGAGGGCTCGGTGCTCGACCCGGAGATGAAGAGCCGCAAGCTCGAGCTCTCCCAGGTGGCGCCGGGGCGCTACGAGGGGTTCATCACCGACGCGGAGGATCCCGGCACCTGGTTCATCAACCTGGTGGCGCAGGTGCCGGGGGCAAAGCCGACGCTGGTGACCAGCGGCCTCAGCGTGCCGTACCCGGCCGAGTTCCGTGAGCTGGAATCGAACGCGGGTCTGCTCGAGCAGATAGCATCGATCGCCGGCGGACACGTGACCGAGGAGAAGGAGGCGATGCGGTTCGACCCGGCCGCGAACCCGTTCCGGCACGACCTGAAGCCGCCGACGGCGCTCGAAGACCTCTGGCAGACGCTGATCTTCACGGCGGTGCTGCTCTTCCTATTCGACGTCGCCGTACGCCGCATCGCGCTGGACCTGGCGCGAGTGCGCCCGGCGCTCGGCGCGGCGTGGGCTTACGTGCGCGGCCGCAAGCTGGACGCAGCGCCGGAGGATTACATGGCAAAGCTGCGCACGCGCAAGGCCGAGGTGGCCCGGGAGCTGGACGAGGCACGGGCGACGCGCCGCTTCGAGCCGGCCCGCGACGCTCCGGCCGCCGGCGCGGCGGTCACCGAGGAGACCGCGACGGGTCCGGCGCGTGCCGCCAGGCCCGCCGCCGGGCCGCTAGTCGCGCCCGAAGCGCCGACCGAGCAAGAGACGTACACCAGCCGGCTGCTCAAGGCCAAGCAGAAGGTCTGGGAGGATAAGAAGTGAACGGGCCGGCTCAGCCCCGTTCCCTTTCTCTATTTGACTGCGGAGAAATAAGCCCATGTCGAGCAATCCGGCATCGATGGAAGTGCGTGCGGAGGAGTTTCGCAACCACTACAACCGGCTCAAGGCCGAGATCTCCAAGGTGATCGTCGGGCACGACGAGATCATCCACGGCGTGCTCGCGTGCCTGTTCGTGGGGGGGCACGCGCTGCTCGAGGGGGTGCCGGGCCTGGGCAAGACCATGCTGGTGCGCACGCTCGC
>JBGPMX010000755.1:0-2860 GCA_041487215.1 Planctomycetia bacterium
CCTCTTCAACTGGCCCTCGACCGGCGGCGGCATCGTTCACACCGTCGAGCTCGCCCAGTTCCTGCGCCGCGCCGGCTACGACGTGAAACACCTCTACGCCCGCTACCTGCCCTGGGGCATCGGCGAAGTCCCCGATCCGGTCACGTTTTCCAGCGAGGCCATCCCCGTAGGAACACGCTCCGCCAGTTGTTAGGATTCGTGCGTCATGAACAAGCACGGCGGGTACCTGGTGGCGCGCTCGCTCGCCGCGGAGCGGGTGCCGGTGCTGTTCACGCTCTGCGGCGGCCACATCGCTTCCATCTACGACGGCTGCATCGATTGCGGCATTCGCGTGATCGACTTCCGCCACGAGCAGGCGGCGGCGCATGCGGCAGACGCCTGGGCGCGCGTGACCGGCCGGCCCGGCGTCGTCGCGGTCACCGCCGGACCCGGCGTCACCGGAACCGTCACCGCCGTCGCCAACGCGTACCGTGCGGGGAGCCCGGTGGTCGTTCTGGGCGGGCAGGGGAGCGTCACCGATTTCGAGAAGGGAGCACTCCAGGAGCTGGACCACGTCGAGCTCATGCGGCCGATCACGAAGTGGTCCAAGCGGGTGCTCGACGTGCGGCGCATCCCCGAGTTCCTGGCCACCGCGTTCCGCCATGCGACCTCCGGCAAACCAGGCCCGGTGTTCCTCGAGCTCCCCGTTGACGTGCTCTACGACTCCGTGGATCCCGCGACGGTTCTGGCCCCGACCGGCTATCGCACCGAGTCGCGCCCCCGGCCCGAGCCGGCCGTACTCGAGCGCGCCGCAGCCATGCTCGCCGGCGCCGAGCGGCCAGTGGTCATGGCAGGAAGCGCCGTGCGCTGGTGCGACGCCTCCGCGGAGCTCGCGCGCCTGCTGGAACGCCTGGCAGCTCCCTGCTATGTGAACGGCATGGGACGCGGCTCTCTGCCGGCGGACCATCCGAGTTATCTCAGCGCCACGCGGAAGCGCGCGCTGGCGGAAGCCGATGTCGTGCTGCTGGTCGGCGTCCCGCTCGACTTTCGCATGCACTACGGCGGCGTCATCGGGCAGTCGGCCAAGATTATCCAGGCCGAGCTGGTTGCGGAGGACATCGGCTGGAACCGCGGTGTGGAGCTGGGGCTGGTGGGGGACGCGCGGGCCGCGCTGGCGGGGATCGCCGACGCGCTCGGGCCCGCCCCCGAGGCCACGCGTCCCAAGGCGGGCGCGTGGCTCGATGCGCTGGCCCAGGCCGAGAAGACGTATCGCCAGCGAATGGTTCCGTTGTTGCTCAGCGAGCAAGTGCCGATCCATCCGCTGCGTTTTGCCTACGCGGTGTCGCAGGTCGTGACGCGGGACACCATCGTGGTCGGCGACGGCGGCGAGATCGTGGCGATCGCCGCCGCGGTGATCCCGATCCAGCAGCCCGCGCACTGGCTCGACCCCGGACCGCTCGGCTGCCTGGGCGTCGGCATGCCGTTCGCCATCGCCGCCAAGCTCGCTCGTCCCGAGAAGGACATACTCATCATCTATGGAGACGGCGCGTTCGGCCTGAACGGATTCGAGTACGACACGGCGGTGCGGTTCGGCTTGCCTGTGGTCGGCGTGGTTGGCAATGACGGCGGCTGGGGCCAGATCCGGCGGCCGCAGATCCGGATGTTCGGAGCCGACCGGGCGATCGCCACGGCGCTGGCGGCGAGCGCCCGATACGACAAGGTGGTCGAAGCCCTGGGCGGGTGGGGGGAAAGGGTCGAGCAGCCCGCGGAGATCGTTCCCGCACTCGAGCGTGCGCGGGCGAGCGGCCGGCCCGCTCTGGTCGACGTGCGGATCAGTGACGAGCCGGTGGATCCGAACCGGGTCGTGGATTTGTCGAAGGTGTAGAGAAGAGTGAGTGGTGAGGAGTGAGTGGACATTGCGAACCAAGCGGGGGATGAACGCGCCGTTCGACGGACTCATTGGACCATGCGCTGTGCGCCTCTTGCTCATCCTATGCGTGCTCGTGCTTGCGTCCTGCACAGCCCAGCCACCAGCGAAGGAGGGCCCGACCATGGCACTCGATCTCAAGAGCTCGGCCTTCGAGCCGGGCGGAGCCGTCCCCAAGAAGTACACTGAGGACGGAACGAACGTGTCGCCGCCTCTCGAGTGGAGCGAACCGCCCGCGGGCACCGGATGGCTCGCGCTCGTCATGGACGATCCCGACGCCCCGCGCGGCACGTGGGTGCACTGGGTCCTCTGGGGACTGGCCGCGGATCGCCGGGAACTGCCGGAGAACGTTCCAAGGACTGAAACGGTCCTGGGCGGGGCTCGGCAGGGCCGCAACGACTTCAAGAAAACCGGCTACGGCGGCCCGGCTCCCCCCAAGGGACCCGCGCACCGCTACTACTTCAAGCTGTATGCGCTGGATGTGGAACTCAAGCTGCCAGCCGGATCCACCAAGGCCGATCTGGAGAAAGCGATGAAAGGACACGTGCTCGCCCAGGGCGAGCTGATGGGCAAGTACGGACGGTAGGCCGCCTCACCGGCTCTGCCCAGAAAAGCCCTATGGGCGTGTGTATCCCATCGCGCCCAACAGGAATGCCACGATGAATCGAATACGATGAATCGAATCCGTTCCGTGAGACCCCCCCTACCCCCCCTTCGGAAGGGGGGACGACCGCGCACGGCGGTGGTGCGAGCTCCCGACGTCGATGCGGCGCAGTCGTCCCACTCTCGATGCGGGGCGGTCATCGCGTTCTCGATGCGGCGCAGTCGTCGCGTTGACGCCCCCCTTGTCCCCCCCTTAGCAAGGGGGGGAAGGGGGGGTATCAGCAACTCCATCGCGCAGCACAGGGCCATCCCATCGCGCCCAACAGGAATGCCACGATGAATCGAATACGA
>JBGPMX010000756.1:0-2853 GCA_041487215.1 Planctomycetia bacterium
CGCCCACCCCGATCGTGCTACGCTTTGGTTACGATCGGGGTAGGGGTTAAACATCTCTCCCGGGTCCGGCGTACTGACCTTGTCACCTTGTCACCTTGTCACCTTGGCACCTTGTCAGCCGGTCAACCGGGCGGTCCCAGCCCGGCTTGAATCCCACTCCCCGACCCGATAACGTTAACCGAACGACCGGCGGGCGAGCTCGTGCGTCCCATCTTCTTTCGAGTGCACCGAATGCGGCATTTTTTCGGCAGAGTGAGCCCTGCGAGACCGCTCGCGCCGCGTGGCGCGCGGGAACCGGGCGGTACGCGCCGATCATGCCGACTCGGGATCGCGGTGTTGTGCCTCGCCGCCCTGGTACTCGCCGCCGCCGCGGGGCCGGGATCCGACGACACCGCGGAAGAGCTTGCCGCGGCGCGCAAGCATCTGCTGCACGGCGAATATGAGGAGGCGGTCGCGGGCTACGAAGCGCTGGCCGACCACCCGCAGGCCGGCGTGCCGGCCGCGCTCGGCATGAGCCAGTGCCGGCAGGCGACCGGGCAGATGTCGGAAGCGAGCGCGGTGGTCGAGCGATCGCTGGCGCAGCACCCCGACCGCCCTGAACTCGTCGCGCGGCTCGCCGAACTCGCGCTCGAGCGCGGCGAGCTGGACCGGGCCGGCGAACTTGCCGCGCGGGCCATCGAGCTGAATCCAGAGGAGCTCGTCGCACGCTGGGTGGCCGCCGAGCACGCGGACGCGACCGGACAGAGCGATGCGGCCGCGCGCGGCTACGAGTGGTTCATCTCGTATTTCAACGGGCACAACGTCGCCGAGCCCGACGCGCTGGTGCTGGTCGGGCGGGGCGCGGCCGAGCACGCGCAGCGGACGCTGCAGGGCCGCGAGCAGTCGCAGCAGCTGTCCTTCGTCCTCAACGACCTGCTCGACGCCGCCGGCAAGCAGGACCCGGACTTGTGGGTCGCGCCCTACGCGTCCGGGCTGCTCTTCCTGAGCAAGTTCCAGAAGGGGGACGCCCTCAAGGATCTGCGTCGGGCACTGGCGATCAACCCGAGCGCCGCGCCGATCCACGTGGCGCTCGGCCAGGCCGCGCTCCAGGACTACGACATCGACGCCGGGCTCGAGCATTGCGACCGGGCCCTGGCCATCGATCCCGCCGCGCCGGCCGCGCACCGCCTGCGTGCAGATCTGCTCATGGTGCTTGAACGTTTCCCCGAGGCGCTTGCCGAGCTGGAACGCGCGGCCGAGGCGAATCCGATCTCCGAAGAGACGCTGGCGCGTTCGGCCGCCTGCCACCTCTTCGCGCACCAGGACGCGGAGTTCGAGCGCATCACGGCGGAAGTCGCCGCCCGGAGCCCTCGACCGGTCACGTTCTGGTGGCGGCTGGGCGAGCGGCTCGAGGACCAGCGGCGCTTCGACCGCGCGGAAGCGTGCCTTCGACGCGCGGTCGAGCTGGGTCCGGACCGCGCCGGACCCGCCACCGCACTCGGGCTGCTCTTCATGCGCATCGGCAAGGAGGAGGAAGCAGCCCGCATCCTGGACGACGCGTTCCAGAAGGACCCGTTTAACGTACGCACCAAGAACATGCTCGAGGTGCTCGACCAGCTCAAGGGTTACGCCACGCTCGAGACCGAACACTTCCGGCTGCGGGTCGACCCGAAGCTCGACAACCTGCTGGGCCGCTACGCCGCCCGGTACCTCGAGGAGGTGTACGCCGAGCTGACGCGCCAATTCGCGTTCGAACCGGAGACCCCGATCCAGATCGAAATCTTCAACAAGGGGCGCGGTCAGAGCGCCCACCAGTGGTTTAGCGCGCGCACGGTCGGCCTGCCCTGGATCGGCACGGTCGGCGCGTGCACCGGCAAGGTGGTCGCCATGGCGTCGCCCGCCGGTGTGGACAAACCGTACAACTGGGCGCGGGTGCTCAAACACGAGGTCTCGCACGTCATCACGCTCCAGCAGACGCACTTCAACATCCCGCACTGGTACACCGAGGCGCTGGCGGTGCGCTGCGAGGGCTACCCTCGGCCGCAGCTCTGGAACCAGCTGCTGCTGGAGCGGGTGCCGAGCGGCGACCTGTTCAACCTCGACAACATCAACCTGGCTTTCGCGCGGCCGAAGACGCAGCTCGATTGGCAGATGGCGTACTGCGAGAGCGAGCTGTATGCGGAGTACATGGAGAGCCGCTTCGGGCCCGATGCACCCGCGCGACTGCTCGCCGCCTACCGCGACGGCCTGGCCACCACCGAGGCGATCGAGCGCGTGTTCGAGACGCCGCGCGCGGAGTTCGAGCAGGGCTACCGCGACTTTCTGGAGAAGCTGGTCGGCACGCTGCATGCGGGGCCGAGCGAGCCGAAGCGGACGTTCGCCGAACTCGAGCGCGCCTACCTGGCCGATCCGTCGGACCCAAACGCGGCGGCCGCGCTTGCGCACGAGCACCTGCGGCGCCGCGAGTACCCGAAGGCCCGCGAGCTGGCCCTCAAGGCCACCGCCGCGCAGCCCAACCACCCGCTCGGCTCGTTCGTCCTGGCGCGCCTGAGCATGCTGGTGGGGGACCTGGATCGGGCACGCGCCATCCTGGCGGATGCGCTCGACCGCGACAAACCCGACCGCCGCGTGCTCGAGCTGCTCGGCGACCTCGAGACCCGCGCCAAGCAGTTCCCGGAAGCGGCCGCGCGCTACGAGCTGGGCCGGCGCATGTTCCCGGGCGACTCCGTCTGGGTGTCCGGCCTGGCGCGCATCGCCCTGTTGCGGGGCGACCGAGACGAGCTCCGCACGGCGCTCGACGAGCTGCGCCAGCTCGAGCCGGACGACCCGTCGCCGCGCAAGAAGCTCGCCAGCATGGCGATCGAGGACGAGGAC
>JBGPMX010000757.1:0-2852 GCA_041487215.1 Planctomycetia bacterium
AAGCCGGCGCGGAAGCCGAAACCCATCGCCTCGCTGGTCTCCGGCTGGTACACGAAGCTCGAGTCGTTGAGCGCGAGCCGCTGCAGCGCCTCGCGGAGTTCCTCGAACTGCGTGTTTTGCGTCGGGTACAGGCCGCAGAAGACCATCGGCTTGGGCTTGTTGTAGCCGGGCAGCGGCTGGGCGGGCGGCCGAGCGGCGTCCGAGACCGTGTCACCAATCGTCACGTCGCTCATGGCCTTGATGTTCGCGACGCAGTAACCGACCTGGCCGGCGTGCAGGCCGTCGCACGGCGTCATGCCCGGCCGGAAGTGCCCCAGCTCCATGACCTCGTGCTCGGTACCGCGCTGCATGAGCCGGATCTTCTGTCCGCGGCGGATCTCGCCGTCGACCAGCCGGATGTAGACGACCACGCCGCGGTAGTCGTCGTACTTGGAGTCGAACACCAGGGCACGCAAGGGCGCGCGGGGGTCGCCGGGCGGCGCGGGCACGCGCTGGATGATCGCCTCGAGCAACTCGGGGACGCCCTGCCCGGTCTTGCCGCTGGCGCGGAGCACCTCCGCCGGCAGGATGCCCAGCACCGTCTGCATCTCCTCCGTGACCTCGTCGGGGCGCGCCTGCGTGACGTCCACCTTGTTCACCACCGGCACGATGGTCAGCCCCGCCTCGATCGCCGCGTACGCGTTGGCCACGGTCTGCGCCTGAACGCCCTGGGTGGCGTCGACGAGCAGCACGGCCCCCTCGCACGCGGCCAAGGCCCGCGACACCTCGTAGTGAAAGTCCACGTGACCGGGCGTATCGATCAGGTTCAGCTCGTACGGCTCGCCGCCGCGCGTGTGCTGGAACGTCACGGCGCTGGCCTTGATCGTGATGCCGCGCTCGCGTTCGAGGTCCATGTCGTCGAGCACCTGGTCACGGAATTCGCGCTGCGTGATCGCGCGAGTCTGGAGCAGGAAGCGGTCGGCCAGGGTGCTCTTGCCGTGGTCGATGTGGGCGATGATGCAAAAGTTGCGGATGTTTTGAGGGTCGGGCATAGACCTTATATCTTACGCCCTCCGGCCGATTCCGTCGATCGCAGCTTGGGCCGGGCATTGCTGCTGCACCATCGCCAGGCGTGAAACTCAATCGACTCGCGATCCGTGTGGCCGCCGGTCTGCCGGCCGCCGAGCGGGTTGACAGCGAGCTGGCCAAGGTACGCATGACTGGGCGGGTTGTTCAGCGGCGGAGCCTTCGCTCACCCGGCTTCCGGCATCTTCCCCGCCAATTGCGTCCCCTTTGTTCGTCCAGCGACTCACGACAAAGTCCGAAGACCGAACTTTTTAGGGCTCGCGTTTCACCTCGACGCCGGGCGCATTCACTTCGGCGCCCTTTTCGTTGGCTCTCACATCCACGCCCGGGGCGGAAACATCCGTGCTGCCGTCCGAGCGGGCATTTACGTTCACGCCCGGCGCTGTGACTTGGGTGTTGCCCTGGTTATCCACCTGGATGCTGACGCCCGGCACCTTGATGTTCACCCCGCCCTGGTTCTGCGGCTTCGCGGACCGACCGCAACCGGTCCCCAGCAGGACGATGCAGCCGAGCAAGCCGAAACCGACCGCTGCTGCTTTGGCCATGCGATACTCCTTGATTATGGTGGTCCGCCCGGGCTCAAGGATCTACGCGCCAAGAGCCCGATGAAGAACTGCCGTGAGGAAGCGAAGCGGTCGCCAATTTCAGCACACGCTCGGGCGCCGATCAAGGGACGGGGCTCTACGCGTCCGAGCCCCCGTACAGGAGCCCGAAGCCCGAGCGAGGAACGAGGCGCTCGCGGATTCCTTACCGCGCTCGCGCGTCGGGCTGGTGTCGGCTGGTCGAATTGTTCTGCGAACTATCGGACACGGCCAGGTCCAAGCCGCATGGCAGTACCGGCCGGACCAACCCGTTCGCTGGGCGAGGCCGCGAGGGCCACGGCGGTTCGCACGTGCGTTTACGGCCAGCGTCGCGTCTACTATTCATGTATGAGCGATACGCCATGCGACGTGAGCCGATTGCTGGTCGAAGCGCGCCGCGACGGCTCCCAGGCCCTCGAGCGCCTGCTCAACAGCTACCGCAACTACCTAGGGCTGATCGCCCGAGCCGGCATCAACGCATCGCTGCGCGGCAAGGCGGATGCGTCGGACCTGATCCAGGAGACGCTGCTCAAGGCGCATCGGCACTTCGGCCAGTTCCGCGGCCGGACCGAGGCCGAACTGACCGCCTGGCTGCGCCAGATCTTGGCACGAAACCTGGCCGATTTCGCGCGGCGATTCCGCGGCGCCGAGGCGCGGCAGGTGTCGCGCGAGCGGTCGCTCGACGAGATCCTGGGCGGCTCGTCGCAGGCGCTGGGCGGCCTGATCGCGGGCAGTGGCACATCCCCCAGCCGCGCGGCGCAGCGCCGGGAGGTCGGCGTCGTGCTGGCCGATGCGCTCGCCGAACTGAGCGCGGACTATCGCGACGTCATCTTGCTTCGGAGCATCGAGGAGCTGGATTGGGACGACGTGGCGCGTAAGATGGATCGCACCCCCGGCGCCGTGCGTCTGCTGTGGGCGCGGGCCTTGAAGAGGCTTCGTCCCCTTCTGGAGCGCCGGCTATGAGCACACCCCCGTCCGAAACGACTGAAGCCGGGTCGCTGCTCGTTCAGGTGCTCGACAACTACCTGGCAGCGATGCAGGCAGGGAACCCGCCGAGCCGGGAGCAGCTGCTCGCGCGCTACCCCGAACTGGCCGGGGAGCTCGAGGAGTGCCTGGCGAGCCTCGATTTCATCCGCCAGGCGGCGCTCAAGCCGGCCGTGGTCGATGGGCAATCTCCGGACGTGCTAGCCGGCCTCGGGGTGCTCG
>JBGPMX010000758.1:0-2849 GCA_041487215.1 Planctomycetia bacterium
CACGCTTGCTGCCGTGATCTCTGAGGGCAGCAGCGCGTGGGGCGAGGGGAGAGGTTCGGAGGGGTGAATCGTAGGGAGACGACATGAGCTCTGCGACGGGTGGCTTGCCTCATACCCCGGAGCCTCTCTTTGCGCGCAGACTTCTCCCCTCGCCCCACGGGAGCTCCTCTCATGGATCCCAGGAGCGACCGTGGGGAGTGGGGTCGGGGGTGAGGGGCCGTGAATCCGGGGGGCGAGGGGCGGTGAGCAACGCTCAACGTTCAACGCTTCTCGCTCCCTCTCCCCACGCTCGCTGCCATGATCCCTGAGGGCAGCCGCGCGTGGGGCGAGGGGAGAGGTACCGCGCGCTTAACACACGGTTGATCTGTGGACCGGCCCCAGGGCGCGCCCATGCGCTGTGGGGCGGGCACGATCGGGATGGCGGTTAGAAACATGGCGCCGGCGGCGCGGCAGCGGTCACTCAGCGGTCCCTGCCTCCGCGGCAATCGCGCAGCAGGTCCGCGTACGAGCCGGTGCGAATATCGTGCGGTGCGATCCCGAAGGCGCCGCGCAGCCGCTCGACCTTGTGGTGCGCCGCCGCGTCGTCCGAGCGATCGCGCACGATCGCCTCGAACTCGATGAAGCGGCCGAGCCCGGTCACCTCGTCCAGGTGGATGCGCACGCTGTCGTGCAGGTAGATCGCTCGAGCCTTGAAGACTTCGCCGGCGGCTCCGAGCGCAGCGGTCAGCAGCGCCCGCAGCGCGTCGCCGTCCTGGACCGGCACGAGCGCGTAATCGCTTGCACGCGGCCGCGCCTCGTCCGTGCGTTCGTACCAGATCAACTGGCTGGCGAGCACCGGGCGGCCGGCGTGGGCGGCCGGATCGCCGAGCAGCCGGCGTTCGCGCAGTTTGAGACGGCCCGACGGAACCCGGAAGTACGTGTCTCGCTGCTCTTCGCGCCCCGTCAGCTCCGCGCCGAGCGCGCGCGCAATGCGCTGTGCCGCGTCGTGGTCCGGGTAGTTCGCCTTGAGCTCGATGTTACGGCTCATGGATCCTGGGAACGGGGGCCTCAGGGCCCGCGAAAAAATAACTTGTGCGAATTGACCTACGAATGGAGCGACTGCGCGATCGAAAGCCCGTGAGGACGTGCGAGAAAAGTTCGGAGCGACAACGAGGTTCGTGCACGGAGCGCGGCCGCAGTTGCTCCATTTCCGGCCGGCTCACGCGGCCGGGCCAGTCTTGAAAGAGAGAATCCGCCGAGCTTCATGGCCGTTCGGGTCGGGCGACGTGAACCACACCCCACACTCCATCCGCGGCGAATTCTCTCTTTCAAGTGGGTCAATGAGTCAAGTTATTTTTTCGCGGGCCCTCAGTACGCGCTCCCTGGTGCGTCGGGAATTCGGGCGCGCCGCTTGAACGAAAATCGCCGGCGGGCGGCCGAGCCGCTCTTTGCCAGCCGCCCAACGCGCCAGCGGGTCAGCAGCCACGAACGGCAACGGAGTAGGCGGCAGAAAGAGTTACGCTGCCCGGCGAGCCCGTCCGAGTTCGCCTCGGCCTGAGATTCTCGAGCATCCGCCAGCCTCAGCATTCGCCGGTTTTCGCACGCGCTGTGAATTCCGAGCCGTCTCCGGTCGATAACTATCGTCGGCCAGTCGGGATCTCCAACGGGGGTCCCAACCACACATTTGAGGCTCAGCACGAAGTGCTCGGCCTTCTCAAAGCGACGTCACCCGTCGCAGGCCCGCCTGGCCGTCTTTGGCCGCACGCCCCTACTCGCAGCGGGGCGTGCGGCCTGCTTGTTTTCCCGCCTCACGGACGCGGCGCGGTGTTCGTAGTCCCGCCTTGTAGCCGTCACGCTCCGCGTGACGTGCTGCATCACGCGGAGCGTGATGACTACACTCCAGATCCTTCGCTGCTCGTTCCTCGCCGACTCAGGATGACAGGCGCCGACGCCCGGTAGTGGAGCGCAGAAGCCCACCCGAGGGGATCCTTCGCTCTGCTCGTTCCTCGCCCTGCTCAGGATGACAGGCGTTCACCGGTCCATCGAAGAGGGACGGAGTCCTAGCAACCCGCACCCGACTCCGCCAGAACTTCTCGTATGCTTCGCTCCAGGATGGCGAGCATAGCGTCGATATCGTCCGAAGTGACGACCAGCGGCGGGCCCAGCGCGATCCAGGTCGGATCGAACCGTGTGAGCAGGCCGTTCTCGAGCGCGCGGCGGCCGATACGCGTGCCAATCGGGTTGTCCGCCGGAAATTGCTCGCGGGTCGCGGCGTCCCGAACGAATTCGACGCCCAGGAATAAGCCCTTGCCGCGGATGTCGCCGACGATGCGGTAGCGCCTGAGCCGCTCGAGGCCCGCGCGGAGCCGTTCCCCCATGGCGCGCGCGTTCGCGCACAGGTCTCGCTCGACGATCTCGCGGAGCGTCGCCAGGCCGGCGGCGCACGAGATCGGGTTCCCCTCAAACGTATGCCCCTCGACGAACCCCGGGTTCTCCGGCGCATCCCCCCAGAAGGCGCGCGCCACGTGATCGCGGCAGATCAGGGCCGAGAGCGGTGCGTAGCCGCCGCTCAGCCCCTTGCCCATGCAGAGCATGTCCGGCAGCACGCCGAACGTCTCGGCGGCGAACATGTGCCCCGTGCGGCCCACGCCCGTGATGATCTCGTCGAAGATCAGCAGCACGTTGTGGCGATCGCAGATCTCACGCAGCATCGGCAGGTACTCGTCCGGCGGATCGATGATGCCTCCCGTGTGCCCGATCGGCTCCACCATCACGGCCGCCACTGTCTCCGGCCCCTCGAGCTCGATCACGTCGCCGATCAGCGCGCAGCACGTCACGCCGCAGTCCGGGTAGCGCTTGCCGAACGGGCA
>JBGPMX010000759.1:0-2844 GCA_041487215.1 Planctomycetia bacterium
CGCGCAAGAATAACTTGTACCAATGGACCTACCAATGGAGCGACTGCGCGATCCAAGGCCCGTGACGACGTGCGAGACAAGCGCGGAGCGACAACGAGCTTCGTGCAGGGAGCTCGCCCGCAGTTGCTCCATTTCCGGCCGGCACACGCGGCCGGGCCCGCTTGG
The DNA here is from genome assembly GCA_041487215.1 of Planctomycetia bacterium. Taxonomy (GTDB): domain Bacteria; phylum Planctomycetota; class Planctomycetia; order JALXBF01; family JBGPMX01; genus JBGPMX01. Next base: position 166 of record JBGPMX010000759.1, read on the forward strand.
AAAGAGAGAATCCGCCGAGCTTCATGGCCGTTCGGGTCGGGCGACGTGAAGCACACTCCACGCTCCATCCGCGGCGAATTCTCTCTTTCAAGTGGGTCCATTGGTCAAGTTATTTTTGCGCGGGCCCTAACTTGCGCGCACGATGATTGCTGCTTCCTGCCGCGCGACCACCGAGCCGATCACACAGGCGGCGGCCGCCCCGCCGGCCCGAGCACGCGCCACGATCTGATCGGCGCGCTCGGGCGCAACACTGATCAGCAAGCCGCCCGACGTCTGCGCGTCGAAGAGGAACTCCAGCCGTATCTTGTCCGGCTTCCCCTCGATGCGCAGCACCGGGTCCACGAACTGCCGGTTCGTTGCGCTGGCGCGTGTCTGGTGCCCCGCGCGTGCCAGCAGATCGGCGCCCGGCAGCAGCGGCAGCCGGGCGAGCTCGATGATCATCGTCACGCCGCTCGCCTGGGCCATCTCGTTGGCGTGCCCCGCCAGCCCGAAGCCGGTGATGTCGGTCATCGCGTGGGCGTGCACGGCCAGGGCCGCCTCGGTGCCGACGGCGTTCAGCTGGATCATGCTCGCCGTCGCCGCCGCCAACACGTCGTCGGGGCAGCGCCTGGCCTTGAACGCCGTGGTGACAAACCCTGTGCCGAGCGCCTTGGTCAGGACCAGCATGTCGCCCGGCCGGGCGCGGTCGTTGGTTAGCATGCGATCGGGGTCGACGATGCCGGTGACCGACAGCCCGTACTTGATCTCCGTGTCGCGCACCGAATGCCCGCCCACGATCACCGCCCCGGCCGCCAGCACCCGCTCGGCGCCCCCGCGGAGAATTTCCTGGAGGATGCCGAGATCGAGCTGATCGTCGGGAAAGCCGACGATGTTCAGGGCCGTCTTCGGCCGCGCTGCCATCGCGTACACGTCGCTGAGCGAGTTCGCCGCCGCGATCTGGCCGTACACGAACGGGTCGTCCACCAGCGGCGGAAAAAAATCAACCGTCTGCACGATCGCCAGGCCGGGCGCGAGGCGGTACACGCCCGCGTCGCTGAAATGTTCGGCGCCGACGAGCAGGTCCGGATCCGAGAACCGCGGCAGCCCGCGCACGACCTGCGCGGTCCCCTCCTGGGGAATCTTGCCCGCTCAGCCCGCGCAGTTCGCGAAGTCCACCAGCCGCTTTTTCTGGCCGAAAAGGCTCATCCGCGGTCATCCACAAGAATAAGCGACAAGAAAAAACCAAGGCGGGGAGGCACACGGGCGAACCGGTAAGGGTCCAGCCGCCCACGCCCTCTCCGCCTTTTTCTGGGAGCGTTCCCGGAACCACCGATACGGCCGGACCCGGCCACCCCGCCCATGCCGAGGTGCGCCACGCTCCTATCGCTTGGCCGCGGTCCGCTGCCCCGCGCGCCGGGTGATCTCCGCGACGATCTTGTCTTCGTCGGGAAACTGCCCGGTCTCCAGTTTCGAATAGATGGGCTCACCATCGACCGATATCTCGAACCGCCCGCCATCGGAGGGAACAAGACGCACGCCCTCGAGCTGTCGCTTGAAAGCCCAGAGCATTTTTTCCGTCAAACTGACGGCCTTGGGCTCGTAGTTTCAGACTGCGCAGTAAACGATCTCGACGTTCATTTTCCCACTCCTTCTCCGGATTTGCCGGTTGCGCCGGCCTTTCTATGCCTGGCCCCTCGCCGGGGCGCCTCTTCTTGGCCTTTGCCTCATCTTATCCCTTGGTCGGAAACCAGGCAACGACGGGTGCTCCGCGGTAGTGGCCTGATCTGTGGTGGTGAAATTGGGTGGCACGTCCCTGAGGCTTTGCGAAGGGCGTGGGGCTTCGCCTGGCAGAAGCACGCCCTTCGAAGCCTCAGGGACGTGCGGGACCTGCCACCCTGGAGATGTTCCGGTATCCCTACCTCGGTCGCTTCACGCTTGAGATGGAGGCTCGCGGTCGATATCGTGGAGGTTCTCCGGCGGCGTCAACGGCTGCCGTCGCGACAGCATTTCCAGGGACCGGAACGGTCGTCAACGAAGAAGAGCGTCTCAAAATAACGATCTCGCTCAGCCCGGCCCGGGCCCGTCGGCCGTGCCAGGCAGTTCGTGCCAGGGGCTGTAAAAGGTTTCTCACGAAGTTCGAACCATCGAGGCGAACGCACCATGACCCAGAGCTCGTGCCCGAAATGCAAAGCCCAGATCCCGGCGGATGCGGCCGAGTGCCCCGAGTGCGGGGCCAAGCTGTCCGCGGCGACGGACCGGGACGACGAGGACATCTTCGCCGAATTCTGGTCGGGGGACGAGGACACGAAGTCGGCGACCGAGGCGGGCGGTGATGCGCCCGATGATGCCCCCATCGCGGATGTGCCCGAGTTCGATGCGGCCGCAGCGTTCGAAGCCGCCGACCCGTTCCCGGCGGGGGCCGAGGAGCCGACCACGCCGACGTTCGAGCCCGATGCGGAAAAAACCATCATCAGCCAGCGGCCTCCCACCGGGCCCGACCCGGAGGACAAGTTCACGTTCGCGGAAGACGAAGCGGCGGAGTCGCGCGCGAGCGGGGAGCCCGATCCATTCGCCGATTTCGAGACGCGTGAGCATCAGGCCGCCGAGGAAGAGGCGGTCGCCGCGGACCACGCCGAGCCGGACTGGTCGTCCGCCTCCGAGGCGGATGCCGACCCGGACAAGCCGGCGGCGGGCGATGCC